>CAZQUC010000261.1:0-6337 GCA_964596095.1 uncultured Enterobacteriaceae bacterium | reverse complement strand
CGGCGGGACTCGACAATTCCGCCCTGATCCCCCGCCTCGCGCCGGATGCCGAAGTGCGGCTGGAGGGCACGACGCCCGATTGGGTGAAATCGCTCATCATGGCGCAGTTCCGCATCGAGACGGCCACGCCCGAAGGCACTTTCGCTTCGGCGGTCGCGGTGCTCGATCATTATGCGCGGATGGGAGTCAACGGGCTGTGGATCAATCCCGTCCAGGAGCGCGGCTCGAAAAGCAACGGCTATCTCAATTTCGGCCCCCATACCATCGAGCCGTTGCTGGCCGGCGCGGATGACGCCGAGGCCGCTTTCGCCGCCACGCGGCGCTTTGTGGAGGAGGCGCACCGGCGTCATCTCCGCGTGTTCTTCGACATCATCGTGTGGGGCACAGCCAAAGACGCGCCATTGGTGCGGGAGCGGCCGGAATTCTTTGCGCGGGAACACGGCGGCTTCCGCGAAGTGTGGGGCGGGTATGCCTTCGATTGGCAACATGCCGGGTTCCAATCGTGGTTCGAAGAGGCGGCCGTGGCCTTCATCGAAAAGACCGGCGCCGATGGGTTCCGGGTCGATCTCGCGCCGGATCTGTCAGGGTATTTCTTTGAGAGAATCCGCGAGCGGCTGCATCGCGCCGGACGAAAGATCGCGCTCATCTCGGAGATGCCCAACGAGCGGCGGGAGGTTTTCGATTTCGAGCAGATCGGCGTCACCGGCTGGACCGAGCCGCCGGATTACGCGAATCCCGCCCGCTTGGCCGAGCAGCGCCGCCGGTTCGGCCCGCCTCATGCGTATTTTTTCACGCACAATGTGGTGGATGCGATCCGTGCCGGCCGCGGCATCGGCAGTCCCGCCCTGCAACAGTGCGGCGAGGGCGGACGCTTCCGGTTTTACACCGCCAACCTGCTCTGCCACGACGATGCCCATCCGGCTGCGAAGGGGAACCAAGTGCGCTTCGCCTACGGCACGCTCTTCACGCCGTTTCTACCCCTGTGGTGGATCGGCGAAGAGTGGAACAATCCCCGCCGGCCGCTACCCGATCCCCGCGGCACGGGCGTGATGTATTTCAATACGATCGATTGGGAAGCCGCCGCTCAGGCGCCCAACGCCCGCTTTCTGGAAGACATCAAAGCCTTCATCCGCATCCGGCGTTCGTATCCGGAGATCTTCGAATACTTTCCTCCCAGCACCCGCGATGCCGCCATCGCCAAAGTCGGCAGCCGCCTGAACGGCCAGCCCAATCCGTTGCAAGCCTATGCCCGTTACCACGCGGGTCGCGCCATCCTCATCGTTCCGAATCCGGGGGAAGAGACGGCGGCCTTCGAGGCCGATCTCGAGGCCTCCGCGTGGGGCATCGAGACCGCCGGGCGCTCCGCTCTCCGCGTCACCGACCTGCGGCATCAGCGGCTCATCGCCGCGGCGGCTCCGGATCAACTCCGCACCTTCTCCGGCTCCCTCCCCGGCGGCCATCTGGGCGTCTATCTGGTGGAAGCGGTCGAATAAAACCATGCCGTATCGCGGCGGGAACGGGCCGTCCGCGAGTTCAGTCCTCCTCGTCCCTGGTGAGGAAACGTCGGCGATGCCAGACCAGCCAGGCCAGCGCCAGCAAGGCCCACGTCCAGGACGCATAAATATGATGCGACACGGTCGTGGAGGGCAGCCAGGCGGGCGTCGCGCGCGTCACCGCGGCCAGCACGCCGAGGAAGACCAGCACCCGCACCCACCCGCTGCGCCGGAAAAAACCCGGCAAGTCTCCGCTGTGGCCGAACAAGACGCGGCTGCCCACCACCAGCATCAGCAGGCCGAACCCTCCGATGTAAAGCAAATGGGCGATGGAGACATGGTGCCCCTCTTTGAGCGGGCTCAGCGCGAGCCCCAGCGCGCCCAGCCCCAGCGCCCAGACCAGCCCCGTGGTCAACGAGCCGCGCGGCGCCCCCGGCGCTCGCCGCCAACGGATCTCCGAGAGCAGATACGCCCCGCTCACCCCTACGCGCAGGAGAGCGCCGGCCCGGGCCGATCCGTGGGCTTCCAGAAAAAAACTCGCGATGATCAAAACCGCGGCGGCCAGCGATTTAAGGAACGCCGCCCGGCGCCGCGCCGCGCCTTCCGGCTCGCCGAAATCTCCGCCCAGCATCCTTGGAAAAATGAAGGAGCCGATGCCAAGGACGGGCAGCAGCAAGAACCCTTGATGCAACAGCAACCCCGCCAGCCGCAGACGCTCGGGCGACGCGAATCCTTCGCCCACCCACGGCAGGACCGCTCCCATCAGGCCGCAGCCCAAACCCACCACCGCCAGCAGCAATTGCGGTGGCGGCGGCTCCTGACGGAATTTCATCACCCGCACCACCAAGGCCGCCAGCAGCCCTCCTAACATCGCCGCGAACAACGCGTCTCCCCAGACGGCGTGTCCCCGCAGATGACACCACGCCACCGCCTGATGCAGCACGAACAAGCCCGCCAACTCCGCCCAGGAAAGGGCCGGAGCGGACGCCATCCGCGGACCCGCCGTGCCCAGAAAGCCCACCACAAACGCCCCGCCGAACGCCTCGATCATCAACCGCGAATGCGCCATCGCGGGATAAAAGTCGAGCCGGCCCGCGTAAAACAGCGGCCACAACAGCACCGCGGCCACACTCCATACCGTGCCGCTGGCGAAGAAGAGCCGATACGGCTCCGCCGCCATCCAGCGCCAAGCCGCCAGACGGCCCCGGAAGCCTTGGTGAAGCGAAGAAGAGAGCACGCTCATGACGAATTCTCCCTCAATGGGCGAACCTCCCGAGTATGGACAATGCCCCGGCTCGCGCCATCGGATTGTTGATGGATCGCGGAACGCCCGCGCCAAGCGATCCGCTTCCTCGCGGCTGAGCCGCCGACCACGGGCGAGAGCCGCTCTCTCGTTCGTCATCCCGCGCCTTGGAAAAAACCATGGCGAAAACGGCAAAACACGGCATGGTGGCGGCGTGTTTCGTTCGGTGAACGCGACATGCCCGATTCCAGACCATTCCATTCACCATCACCCACATCTGCCCATGAAAACATTCTTTGCCCTGATCGCGCTGGCCCTGTTGGCCGGACCCGCCGTCGCCGATCCCGTCAACAAACTCTGTCCCGTGCGCGGCAAAGCGGGTGACCCCACGATCACCGCCACTTACAGCAAGAAAATTTCCTTCTGCTGCGACAAGTGCAAAGCCAAGTTCGACAAGGATCCGGCCGCTTTCGCCAAGGAAATCGCCGCCTACAAGGCCGACAGCGGCAAGTGCTTGGTCAGCAAGGAAGAAGCCGACAGCACCAAGACCACCGACTACAAGGCCGAAGTCACCACCTGCTGCAACAACTGCAAGAGCACCTTTGAAGGCGATCCCGATAAATATATCGAGAAAGCATTGAAGAAGAAGTAATTTGACCGGTATCACGCCTCGGAGCACGGCCCTTGAAGGGGCATGACTCCGCGTCGCGTAGCTTTGAATGGAGGAAAGACGTCCACACGTCTTTCCTCCGTTTTTTTTGATGTGGACTCGCGCGGGAACGAGTCGGGAAGGCCCGGTCGTGTGGAGCACGCTCATTCCAAGCATGCGGCCTGTCTGTCGCTCCTGCCGGGACTGGACGAAACGGGCGGAAGCGAACATCTTGCTGCGCAAGCCCTGCCCTCGAACCTCGCTTCGCCTTAAAAAAATCCCGAAACCTCTAAATCCCTATTGACATTGTCGGATATTGAGGTTCTGGTGGCCTCGTGACTCACCCATGACCTTGGGGAGAAAAGTTTTTAACCAGTGAGGCTGCTACCGGACATGCCGGATGTTGCTTGAGCGAATTGCCGCCAAGTTTTCAGTGAATTTATCAGTGTCTTGTTCTGTCGCGCGTTTCTCCATCGGGAGACGTGACCCGTCATCGGCGAAAGGATTACGCCACGGGCTGAAGTGCTGTTGACGCGCGCTGTCACCATCAGCGCCTGCCTTCCCGTTCGTGGAGGCCGCGCGTGGAACGCGTCAAAGCCGACCTCGAAAGGAGGTCTGTCTTGCCCTCCCGGGAAGAGATGAAGTTAGCCATGCAACCCTCCGTGTTTGCTTTCCAACCGACACCGTGTTTTCCATATCCCCACTCAACAAGTTAATCCGGCGCGGGTTCGCGCTGGCAGCGGGCGTTCTGGCTGCCGGACAGGCGCTGGCCGCGACGGAAGCGGCGCCTGCGCCCGAAGCTTTGGCCTTTTTTGAAAAGAAAGTCCGGCCGGTGCTGGCCGGGCGCTGCTATCTGTGCCATTCCGCCGATACCAAACCGGCGGGTGGACTGCGGGTGGATGACTTCAACGGCTTGCTCACCGGCGGCAACTCCGGTCCGGCCATTATTCCGGGCGATGCGGAGCACAGCCTCCTGCTGCGACGGACCCGCGATCCCAATCCTAAAAGGGTCATGCCCCAGGAAGGCGAGCATGTCACGGACGCGGAATACGCGGACCTGGCGGCGTGGATTGATGCGGGCGCGGCGTGGCCGCAGGAGCGCGTGCCGGAGAATCTCGGCGTGCTGCCCGATCACATCGTCAAACTCAAGGAAACGCATTGGGCCTGGCAGCCTCTGACCGAGCCACCCGTGCCTGCGGTGCGCGATGAGGAGTGGCCGAACCGGCCCGCGGATCGCTTTATTTTGGAGAAACTGGAAGCCAGTGGCCTGACGCCCGTGGAGGATGCCGCTCCGGAGATCGCCCTCCGCCGGCTGACCTACGACCTGACCGGCCTGCCGCCCGCGCCGGAGGAAATCCGAGCGTTCGTGAAAGACCCCTCGGAAGCGGCGTGGGCCCAGGCCGTGGATCGCCTGCTGGCCTCGCGCGCCTTTGCGGAACGCTGGGGTCGGCACTGGCTCGACGTGGCCCGTTATGCGGAATCCACCGGCCCGTCGCGCAACATTCCCTACCCGCAGGCGTGGCGGTATCGCGACTATGTCATCGATGCCGTGGCGTGGGATCTTCCGTTCGACCGCTTCATTCAGGAACAGATCGCGGGCGATTTGCTGCCCGCGTTCTCGCCGCAGGAACGCGACCGGCTGGCCACCGCCACGGGCTTTCTCGCGCTGGGGGTGAAGGACGTGAACCAGCGCTTCAAAGAGCGTTTCCTCATGGACAACGTCGATGAGAAAATCGACGTCACCACGCGTTCCTTCCTTGCGTTGACGGTGAGTTGCGCGCGTTGCCACGACCACAAGACCGATCCGGTTTCGGCGCATGATTACTACGCGCTGGCGGGCATCTTCACCAGCACCGAGGACTGCGCCGGCGTCCGCAACAAAATGGGCGGCGGCGGCCTGGACTACTACGTGCCGGAGAATCTTGTGGCCCTCCACGAGAAAGGCCCGGACGCGCCAACGGAGGAGGTCGAGAAAAAACGGACCGAAGTGGCCGAGGCCAAGAAAGAATGGGACGCCATTCGCGGCACGCCGGAAGGGTTGCGCCGGCTGCCGAACGGGAATTTTTACCAACGCCGCTTCCGCCTCAAATACGAGCGGTTGCAGGCGGAATTCCTGGCCTTGAGCGATCCGGTGGCCCGCGGCTACGCCGTGCATGGCGCGCGGGAAGCCCAGCAGATCGGCGACACCGAAATCCGCCTGCGCGGCGAAGCCGAGCGCCTCGGCCCGAAAGTGCCGCGCGGCGTGCCGGGTCTCATTGCGGTGCCGGACGCGGCGCCGGTCAGCCGCGAACAAAGCGGGCGGCTGGAGTTGGCGCGGTGGCTGTCCAGCCCGCACAATCCGCTCACCCCGCGCGTCCTCGTCAACCGCGTGTGGAACCATCTTTTTGGCGAAGGACTGGTCACGACGGTGGATAACTTCGGCGTCACGGGTGACGTGCCTTCGCATCCCGAATTGCTCGATTTTCTCGCAGCGAATTTTGTCCAGGACGGCTGGTCGTTGAAGAAGCTGGTGCGCGAGCTGGCGTTGACACGCGCCTATCGGCTCGGCTCCACCGCGCCGGAGGACCATCTCGAAAAAGATCCGGCCAATCGGCTGGTATGGCGTCACTCGCCGCGCCGTCTGGAGGCGGAGGAAATCCGCGACACACTGCTGCTGGTGGCGGGCCGTCTGGAGTTGACGCCGCCGCAGGGTTCGCCCGCGCAAACGCTGCCCATGATCGAGATGGGCGACACCAGCGACAAAGCCCGTGCCATTCGCGAAGCGGCGGACCGTGGCCGGCATCGCAGCGTGTATCTGCCACTGCTGCGCGGCGTAACGCCGCCCACGCTGGAGGTCTTCGATCCCGTGGAGCAAACGCTCGTCACCGGCCGCCGCGACACCACCACGGTGCCCGGCCAAGCGCTCTTCCTGTTGAACTCGCCCTTCGTGCGCACGCAGGCGCTGGCCTTGGC
>CAZQUC010000260.1:0-6340 GCA_964596095.1 uncultured Enterobacteriaceae bacterium | reverse complement strand
CACCGGCGGCTGGTTGGCTGACGCGGGAGCTGTCGTCGCCCACACAAAGCTGCGCGTGGCGCTGTCCGTGCCGTCGCTGACGGAAACGGTGGCATTGTAGCTGGCATTGGCGCTGGCGCTGACGGTGCCGGAAATGAGGCCGGTGGCGGCATCGATGGCCAAAGCCGGCGGCAGACCAGTGGCAGACCACGTCAACGCATCGCCATCCGGATCCGAGGCCGAAAGCGCGAGCGACACGGCCGTGCCGCGCACGGTCGATTGGGCCGGGATGACAGCGAGGACCGGCGGCTGGTTGGGATCGGTGATCGTCCAGGAAAAAATGCCCGCGTCCGAAAGGGAGCCATCGCCGACGCTCACGGCCACGTAATAGTGGTCTCGCGCGTCGAAACTGATCGTGCCCGAAATGACGCCCGTGGCGGCATCAATGGACAAGCCATCAGGCAAACTTCCCGCGAGCCATGTCAAAGGGCCGCCGTCCGGATCGCTGGCAGAGAGGGCGAGCGTTACTTCCGTGCCTCGCACACTAGATTGCGCAGGAATCTCCGCTAGCACTGGCCCATGGTTGGGAGCGATCGTCGTCCAGACAAAATTCCTGCTGGTTGTGACGGCTCCATCACTAACACTGATCTTTGTGTAATAGGTGCTGTTGGCGGACAAATTGACGGTGCCGGAGATGAGGCCGGTGTCTGGATCGATGGTCAAGGCAGGCGGCAAGCCGATGGCCGACCAGGTGAGCGTATCGCCATCGGGATCGGAGCCGGAAAGAGCGAGTGAAACGGCCGTGCCGCGCACGGTGGATTGCGCCGGGATGGCGGCCAGTATGGGCGGCTGGTTGGGCGGCGCGGTGGTCGTCCACGTGAAGCTGCGGCTGGCGCTGTCCGTGCCATCAGTGACGGTGACGGTCACGTTGTAACTGGCATTGGCGTTGGCGCTGATGGCGCCGGAGATAAGTCCGGTCGCGGTATCGATGGCCAAAGTCGGCGGCAGTCCCGTCGCGGACCACGTCAAGGTATCGCTATCGGGATCGCTGGCGGAAAGCGCGAGCGACACTTCGGCGCCGCGCACGGAGGATTGCGCCGGAATTTCCGCCAGCACGGGCGGGCTGTTGGGCGGCGGCGGCGCGGTGGTGGTCCACGTGAACCTCCAGACGGTGAAGGCAATTCCATCATCCACGCGCACGCTGGTGTTATACGACTCCTGGGCCGAAGGACTCACCGTCCCGGAAATCAGCCCGGTCCTTTGATCGATGGATAAGCCCTCGGGCAGCAGGGTGGCTGCCCATGTGAGGCTATCTCCATCAGGATCGCTGGCGGAAAGCGCGAGCGAAACCTCGGCGCCGCGCACGGTGGATTGAGCGGGGATCTCGGCCAGCACGGGTGGGCTGTTGGGCGGAGAGGGCGCGTAAAAGGTGGAAACAGGCAAACCGGCGGCATTCGGAAGGCCGGTGGCGTCCACGCAGCGGCCCGCGGGAAGCGTGATGGTGATTTTGCCGGCGGCCTCCGGTTTCACAACCAATTGATAGACCCGATCGCTGCCGGTTAAACCGACGGCCGAACCGTTGATGATCGTAAAATCCTCCGCCTCGAGGCCCGTAACATTTTCACTGAAGAATACCGGGACGGAAAAAAGTTCGACCAACACCCGCTGGGGTGTTTCGATGATCGCGTAGGGCGCGACGTCCGCAGGATAGGTGGATTCCGGGAAAATAAATCGCTCGGCCCGTGTGGCTGCCCCGAGAGGATCGGTCACCGTCAGCACGATTTTGTAAAGATAGAAGGCATCCTCATCTGGAGGCAAGGGCGTGATGGTGACGCTGCCGGTGGGAGCCGTCTGCACGGGCTCGCTATGCTCGTGCGTGTTGTGGACGAGATAGGTCTCCCATTTATAGGAAAGAGCCTCGTGCTCGTGTTCGGCGTCCGATACCGAAGCCGTGAGTGGCACCGTCACCGCCGGACCGCTGAGCGGGAAAGTCGCGTTCGCGGCCGGGCTGGTGATCGTCAACTGCGGCGCGGTGTTGTTGATGGTAACCACCGTGGTGGCCGTGGCGGTGTTATTGGCGGGGTCTTTGACCGTGAGGGTGACGCTGTAGGCGCGCGCGGTGGCGGAGGTGTATGTTTTCAGCGGATTGGCCAAAGTGCTCGAAGTGCCGTCACCGAAATCCCACGCATAAGTCAGCGCCTGCCCCTCGGGATCATGACTGTCCGCGCTGCTGAATTGCACGCGCAAGGGGCTCCATCCCGTCTGATGGCTGGCGGCGGCCGCCGCCACCGGCGGACGGTTGCCGCCGGGCACGTAGCTGATTTTGCGCACGCCGTCATTCCACCCGACATAATACAGCCCGCCCGTCTCCGGATGCGTGGCCACGCACACCACGGGCGAGCCGGTAAGAAACGGCCGCTGCCGTGTGACGAAGTGGTTGCCGTCGAAATTGAAGGCCTTGATCCAGCTCGCGCCGTAGTCGGCGTGGAAATACACGTTCCGCCAGTCCTCGGGAAAATCCGCGCCCTCATACCACACGCCGCCGGTCGAGGAGTTGCCGGAGAAATTCGGTCCCGGCACCGGATTGCCCGCCGCGCCGAATTGATACACCGTCCCATTGCCGGCCAGCACCCGCGCCGAGCCGCGCCACGAGGCTTTCGGCCGCGACCAATCCTCCGCGTTCATGCCGGAGGGGCGCGCCGCCCAATATTGCGATTGCTGGTTGTAGCCCTCGTAAAGCGGCCAGCCGAAATTTTTGCCACCCGTTTCCGCGACTTCCAAATCCTCCGCGCTGTTCCAGCCGACGTCGCCGATGAAGAGCACGCCGGGATTCGCGTCGGCCGCGTGGTGGCTGCCCGTATGTGGTTTCAAGCTGAAGCGCAGCGGATTGCGCAACCCGCGCGCCCACACCCGCGAGCGCGCCGAGCGCGGCGATCCCGCCTGGTAAAACGGATTGCTGGAAATGCCGTCGCCCGTCTGCGGATCGATGCGGATGATCTTGCCGTTGAGCGCGTCCAGCGATTGGCTGCGGAACGCGCCGATATTCAGCGACGACGGAATGATGCCGTCGGTCACGCCCTGATTGCCATACGCCCCGCCCGCCGAACCGCCGCCGTCCATCGCGTTGTAGCTCGCTCCGTCGCCGCAGGAGGCGAGCAAGGTGCCGTCCGTGCCGAAGACCAGCGACCCCGTGCCGTGGCTTTCGTGCAGGATCGGAAACCCCGTCGCTTTGGTCTCGCCGACGAGGACTTTCCGGCTCGCCGGGTCCGCGGTGCGGAAATCATCGGCGGCCCGCGCCGTGTAGCGCGTGATGCGGCCGATGGTGGCTGCATAATATTGATTGGTGTTCGGGTTGTATTGCGACGTGCCGAAGTTCAGCAAGTGATGCCGGTCCACCGCGTAAAGCACGTAAAAATGGCCGTTGGTCTGGAAGTTCGGATCCAACACGAAACCCGACAACCCGAAATCGCGCCATCCGCCGACTTCCTGGCGGATGTCCAGCAACGGCGTCGGCAGCTTCACCCCGTTCTCCACGATCCACACCCGGCCGCCGCGTTCCCAGACATAAGCGCGGTCTTTCGTGCCATCACCGTTTTTGCCGAAGGCGATCCCGATCGGCTCCGACCAGCCCGAGCCCACATTTTCCTCAATGAAACCTGCTGGCAGCGTGGCAGCGAAGGCGGATCCTCCCAGCAGCGTCCACGCCGACAAGGAGGTCATCCACAGCAAGACTTTTTGCAAAAACGGGTGTCTTTCAGCTTTCATTGGCAATAAAAACGATAAAATCCGCTCTTTTTATACCAACGACGCTTAACTGCAAGTCAAAAGTGTGAAAAATATTGAAATTGCGAAGCCGAAATAAGAAACGCACGACAAGAAAAACCCTCTGCGAACCCCCAATGCCTTGGGAACCAAGCGCACTTTCAGGAGGCTCCCCGACCCACGGGGCACGCAGACGGACTTATTCATCCCTTCAGTCCATCCAGTCAATCAGATCAACCCTCCTGCCCCTTCTCCAGCCGCTTCATCCGGAAAAAGTCCTTGAGCAGCGCCAGCGACTCCCCGGCCATGACTTCGGCGGTGAGGTCGCAACGGTGGTTGAGGCTGGGGTGTTGGAGAAGGTTGATCAACCCGCCCGCGCCGCCGGCTTTGGGATCGCGGCAGCCGAAAATGACGCGCCGGACGCGGGCGTGGACGATGGCGCCGGCGCACATCGGGCACGGCTCCTTGGTCACGTAGAGATCGCAATCGGTGAGCCGCCAGTCCTCCCGCACACTGAAGGCTTGGGTCAGCACGAGCATCTCGGCGTGGGCGGTGGCATCCTTCAGCAACTCGACCTGATTGAAGGCGCGGGCGATGATGCGCCCCTCCTGCACGATGACGGCGCCGATCGGCACCTCGTCCGCCTCCAGCGCCCGCACGGCCTGCCGCAGCGCTTGCGCCATGAAAAAGGCGTCGCTGGTGAGATCGATCGGCGGCTCGGCGGGTGGCTCCCTCATCGGTCGCAGCCAACCGTCGCTTCCCGGCGGACGCAATGCCGAAGATGCGCAGGACGCCGGGCGGATTTTTTGCCTGGGTCAAAGCGAAGTTCCTGGCTATCATGGCCGGGCATGAACCAATCCCGCGAGCAGGAATGGAACGACCTCCGGGCGGCGCAGGCCGAATTGCGCCGGCGGTTGGACGAGCTGGAGGCACGGATCAACGCGTTGGGCGCGGCCGAGACCGGGCCGGTGACGGCGCCGCCGCCTCTGCCGAAAACAGCCTCATCGCCCTCGGTGGCCAGCGTGGCCAAGGAGCCGCCCGCGATCCCGTCCGTTCCCACGCCGCCGCCCACTCCTCTCTCCACTCCGAAAGATTCGCTGGAAATGCGCGTGGGCACTTACTGGCTGGTGCGGATCGGCGTGGTGCTCATTCTCACCGGGCTGGTATTTCTCGGCAATTACGTTTACAAGCACTACATCGGCGCCTGGGGGCCGGCCGGAAAACTGGCGCTGCTAACCCTCACGGGTGCGGGGTTGAGCGCCACGGGCGCTTGGCTGGAGCGCTGGCGCGCGGAGATGAAAAACTACGGCCGGGTGCTGCTCGCGGGCGGGCTGGCGGCGCTTTATTACACGGCTTACGCGGCGCATTTCGTCCCGGCGCTGCGCGTCATCGGGAGTCCGCTCGTTGGCGGCCTCTTGCTGCTGGCGGTGGCGGGCGGGATCGTCTGGCTGGCGGAGCGGCGGCGCGCGCCCGGTGTAATCGTGCTTACGGCCCTGTTGGCGTTTTACACCGGGGCGATGAACCCTCTGCATGTCTTCTCGCTCTTTTCCAATCTCGTGCTCACGCTGGTGGCGGGGTGGTTTTTCATCCGCCACGGCTGGGCCAAGGTGGGCGTGGCGGCGCTGGTGGGCAGTTATCTCAGCTTCGGATTCTGGCGGCTGTATCAGGAGCAGACGTTTATTTTCGGCACCGGACTGCAAGGGAGCGATTACTGGCTCAGCCGCGGCTTTCTGCTCGGCTACTGGCTGGTCTTCACCGCAGCGGCGTTTCTCGGCGCGGGCCGCGCGGTGGCCCCGGCTGCGCGGGCGGTGTTTCTCACGTTCAACAATGCGGCCTTTTTCACCTACGTCGGGCCGTCGTTGGACAAGGTGGCGCCGGGCACTTACTGGATCTTTTGCGTGGTCTTCGGCCTCACGCAATTGGGGCTGTATCGCTTGTCGCGCCGGCTCGTGCCGGCCGATCGGGTGAGCGAGGCCGCGCTGCTGGCGCAAGGCATCGCGCTCTTGACGCTGGGGCTGATCGGCAAACTCACGGGCCACCAGCTTCCGCTGTGCCTGGGCGTGGAAAGCGTGCTGCTGCTGTGGTTCGCGGGCCGGGTCGGCAGCCTGCGGCCGCTGTATTACGCGGGTAGCGTCATCACCGCCGCGCTGGCGGTTTACACCTCGACCTTCGCTGACGGTGGGGAAAGCCGCGTCGTGGCCGGCACGGTGGCGGCGGCACTGGCCGCGCTTTTTGCCGGGGCCGCCTGGCTGGTGCGCTGGCAGCGGGACAAGGCGCGGGACGAGGCGTTCGATCCACCCGCGCTGCTCGCGGCGGGCGTGATGACGTGGTTCGGGCTGCTGGCGGTGGAACGCTGGTGGCCGGCGCCGATGCGCGCGGAAGCCGGCCCGTTCACCGCCGCCTTCGCGCTGGTCGGCGCCTCGATCCTGGTCTCCGCCGCCGTGCGGCTCGGCGGCGCGCGCGAAGCGGGGCTGGCGTCACGTCTGTGGTTGATCGCCGCCGCCGTGCTGGCGGCGATCGGAGCCTGGCAGGGGCACCCGGACGAAGGCCCACGGCTCGGGCTGGCGGTGGCGATGGGCGTCAGCGCCTTGGTCTGGCG
>CAZQUC010000259.1:0-6360 GCA_964596095.1 uncultured Enterobacteriaceae bacterium | reverse complement strand
CCGGCCCGCGCGGCCGTCGCGGCCAGCCCTCCGAGGCACGCGAAAGAAATGATCCAGTGGTGTTTCATGACGGTGGTCAGAGGATGTCGGTGGTTCCGGCGTTGATGATGTCCTTGATCTCTCCATTGGGAGCGAAGCGGACGAGGAAATACTCGTAGCGGGCGCCGCGAATGACGGGCTGCGTGTCGAGGAGGTAGAAGTGGACGCCCACGTCACCGTTCGGCTGCTTTTCAGTCACCACGCCGATGAAGGGATCGTAAATCGTCGCGGCCGACGTGTCGAAGCCCGCGGCGCGCTCCCAGGCGATGTGTTCGATGAGCGGCGAGACCTGGATCACGTCGCCCGCCGGCTCGGGATAGTCCTCGCTGGGCACCTGCCGGCGATACAACACGGCGGGCAAGGCGCGGGACGAGGGATCATCCGCCGGAGAGGCCAGCCAGCGATTGGGATTGATGTCCGCCTCGGCCAGCAATGGCGAGTTCGCCTCCAGCCTCACCGCCTGGAACGGCGCGCCCGGGCCATTGGTCCAGCCCTCCTGCGCGGGATCGACGTTTCTCACAAACACATCTTTCTCGCTGACGAACTTGCGGGCGATGAGGACACCGCGCTGGTAGCGCCCGCCGGAGTTGTCCGGCCAGACGAAACCGGGCACGCCCTCGCTGACGGGAGGAAACGCCTCCTCATTGACCCGCAGCGGCGGGTTGAAGGCCGCGCCGCCATACACCGGCGGCAACTCACGCGCCGGCCAGTCGATTTGCGGGTCCTCGGCCGTGGGCGCCAACCGCGGCGCGCGCCACGTGAAGTCCCACGCCCGCGAGGCCGGGCTCACCCCGCCGGTCGGCCCCACGGCCCGCAGCCACACGCGGTATTTGAGGTTCTTGGCAATCGGCACCTGCAACGTGAACGACGGCCCCGAACCGATGACTTCCACGCCTTCGCCCGTCGGCCCCACGCGGGGCGTGTAGAACTGCCGCGTGCTCGCGCCCTTGGAAAACAGGCTCAAGGCATGTTGCGGCAAGTTGATCGACTCCGCCAACGTGCCGAGGTGGGCGATCTCCCGCAGCACCGGGCCGAAGGAAGGTCCGCTCCGTGGTTGGATGGGCAGCGCGAGCGTGCGGTGCGCGGCCAGCGCCGCCGGCAGCGGCAAAAACTGCGCGTAAAGGAAAGAGCTGCCCTGCTGCTCGATGAAGACCTTGAACCGCTCGACGCCCGGCGGCGGGCAGAACCATGTCAGTTCCATGCACGCTTCGCCCGCCGCGTTGTATTTCGGCCGCGGTTCGGAGAGGGCCGGCGTCGGCAACGGCGCCACCAGGGTGATCGGGCATTCCAGCAAGGGAAAGAGCGGGCTGGCATTGCCGTCGCGGTTGACCAATTGCCCGAAATACTCGACGCGCCCGGTCACCGCCGGCAGCGCGTCATCCACCACGAAGACCTGGTTCGCCGCGCCCGGCTCGGTGCTGTAAGGGGATTCGTCCTGCGCGATGAGGCGCGGCTCGCCGTCGCTGATCGTGCGGTAAACGCGATGCTCGACCGTGCCCGGCGTCAGGCACAGCGCGAGGGTGACCGGCGCGATGCCATTGTCGGCCGCGCGCCGTTGGTGCACGCAGCCGTCGCCGCCGTGGGTAACATAGACGCCCAGCAACCGCGCCGTCACCGGCCCGGTGAAATCCCCGCGCACCACCACCTTGCCCGCCGCCAGCCGGCCCGCGCCCAGGGCCACGCCGTTGCGTTCCAGCAGCACCGACAACGCGGACTGATCGACTTCAGGAGAGAACGCGGGCAGCACCGGGAAATTCACCGGAGCCATCACCAGGTTCGTGCCCTGGATCCGCGTGGCCGTGGTGTTGATGGTGGTGGACGTGCGGATGGAATTGAGCAACGGCCCCGCCGGCGGCAGCTCGGCGAGCGAATACCCACCGGAGGCAAACTGCACCGAGGCCGCCCCCTCGCCCGGCGCGTTGTTGAAGGCGGAGATTGACGCTGGCGAACTGGTCCGCTCCTGGCCGGTGGTGGTCGTGATCGTGCAGCCCAGCGTGACGTTGGTGAAGCTCGCCACGCCCGTGATCACGAATTGCTCGCTGACCAGCGTGTCGTCCAACCCCGGCATGGACGCTTCGGGAAAGGCCACGGTGCGGATCTCCTCATACGGCGTGCCGCCGGGCAGCGTCCCCCGCAAGGTGAAGCGCGCGGAGGTCACACCGTCGTTGGAGCGCACGCATTGGGCGATCACGCGATATTCGCCATCCACGGCCTGGCCGGGGAGCGATTGGTTGGAAACCACAATGGCCACGCCGAAGGGCAGATTGTTCCCCTGATAACACGCCGAGGCCGGCAACGGCGGCGCTTCGGGCGCGCGGAAGGCCGCGTAGGACGGCGGGCCGGGCGAGGAAATCCGCCGCGTGCAATCGCTCTCATACACCGCGCGCACCGCATACCACACCGTCCGGCCGGCCACGGGACTGCCGGGACGGTTGACCGGTTCGGTGTCCGTCCACGTCAACGGGCCGTCGGCGGGAAAGAGCCGCTCCACCGGCGCGCCGCCCGAGGTGTCCACGAGCTTCAACTGCGTCGCGCCGCCGGACGTCACCGTTTCCACGCGGAGTTGCTTGAAGGGCACGAGGTATTCCGGGCGCTGGAATTCCAAGAGCGCGCCGTTGTTGATGTCCGGCCGCCCCGTCACCAACGGCGGCAGCGTCGGCGGAAACTGATGCGGATGTTTGCCCTTCAATTCATCCGGCAAGTTCCCGCCGATGCCGCGCAGCAGTTCGTAGCGCGTGACCGGCGCGCCGGTGGGGGCGCTCGGCCGCCAGCTCACCGCGACCTGGTAAGTCTGCGGCGCTCCATCGGTGGCGGGCAAAATTTCCGCCTCCGCCTTGGTGAATTGCGGCACCTGCGGCGCGAGCCGCCGCTCCGCCCGCGCCAGCCCCGCCAGCGAGGCCAACCCGTCGCGGCCGAGCGGATCGCGCGCGGTGACGAAGTAATAATACTCCGCGCAATCTTCGAACGGCACGCCGATGACCTGCCCCGCCCCGTCGCGTTCCAGCCGGCCATTGTCATCGGTGAAAAACAACGTCTCCGCGTCGCCACCGGTCACGGCGTCGAAGCGGGCGACATCCGCTTCGGAGAATAATTTGGACGGCAGGATCGCGCCTTGGTTGAGCCGCTTCACCTCGTCGGGCGAGGTCTCCGCATATTGCAGCAGGTCTTCGGTGCCCAACGGTTCCGGGCTGGCATCGACGAGATTCTTGGCCACGCGATACACATTGTAGCCCATGGCCAGCAGCGAATACCGGCGCAATTCGTCGGGCGTGGCCCAGCGCAGGTGGATATTCAAATCGCCCGACGGCGTGAGGTCCGGCACCTGCACTGGCGCGCCGGGCGGCGGCAGCGGCAGCGGTTGCCCCGCCACCAGCGCGACGCGGCCGATCACGCCCGTGTCCACGCCGCCTTCGCGCAAGCGCAGCTCGATGGTCACCGGCTGGCCGACATCCACCGGCAGCAACCCGGCCCACGCGCGCCCTTGAAACATCGCGAAGGCCGGCGACCCCAGCGAGGTGAGCCGCAGCAGATTGCGGAACCCGGCATCCGTCGTCGCGCGGGCGAGCACTTGCGCCACCTGCTCGCCGGTGACCGGCTCGCCGGGCTGCGGCGGATCATTCGGCCACGGTGGATCGCCCGGCTCGCGGGGATCGTGCAACGAGGCGAGGTAATTCGGATACCGCGCCATCCGCCACAGCGAAAGCACCTGCGCGCTGATCTCGTCGCGATCGCCGCCCAACCGCGCCGCGCGGTCGAGGTAAGCGGCGGCCAGCGCCTTATCGGTCGCGGGCGTGAGCACGCCTTGCCGGGTGAAGTCTCCCGGCGCGTCGGCTGCGGCGGGCTTCACGTAAACCGCCAACTCCCGGCCCTCCAGCGTCTGTTCCTCCGGGGAGATCACCGCCACATAGGCCCATGGCCGCCCGCGGTCGTCGAGCGTCGTCGCGCCGACGGTGAAGACGCCCTCGGGAATGATGTTTTCCTGCGCTGGCGCGACGGATGGCAGCAGGGCCAGCGCCAAGGCGAGGCCGACGCGGCGAATGAATAGCGACGCCAGGAAGGAAGCCGCGCGGGTTTGAAAATGACAAAGGATTCGCATCATGGCTGAGAAGGGATGAAATGAAAAAGGGATGACGAGGAGGACGGCTCAATCTTCGCCTCCGGAGAGGCCGACTTTCACGCCGCCGTCTTTGCTCAGGCGCACGTCGAGCCACACGGTGTAGGAGCCTTTGACGCACAAGGGACACGGCCCGATCGACCCCGAAACGGTGAGGCTGGCGGTGCCGACGGCTTCGGCATTGGTCAGCGAATTGAAAATCGCGCCTGGTTTGATCAGGTCCGACAAGTCGTCGATGCCCACCGTGACCGCGACGGCGAGCCCCAACTGCCCGGTCACATCCACGATGCACCCGATCTTCCCGTTCACGCCGAGCGAATACCGCACGCCGGCGGTGAGGTTGATGCCGCCGCCGTCCTTGCCGCTGAAGAAGAGGAAATTCCCGCCGCCCACGATGGCCTTCAGCGAGAGGAAGCAGGAGTCCGGAATGCGGAAGAATTCATTGACGGAGATGTTGCCCTCGAAGCCGGTGTAAAACCCGATCAGCGGTTTGTTGAGGCAGTTCATCGCCAGGCTGATGCCGGTGCCGGGGATCTCCAACGGCGCGGAATTGCCTTCCATGGCGTCGGTCTGGTTGAGCACGCGCCGCGTCTCCTTGTCGATGAGATTGAAGGCCTGCGGGTTCTTGGTCGCGCCGAAGAAGCAATATCCTTCCATTTCCACCAAGTCGATGGAGGCACCCACCAGCCCGCTGATGTAAGCCTCGCCGCCGCCGAAGCCGAACTTCAACGCCACGCGGTCGAGGCTCGCCTGGCGGATGGGCAGCTTGGTGCGCAGGTCGAAGGAGCCGTCCAATCCGGAAAGCCCGCCGTCCTTGAACGAGAACTTCCCTTCCATCGTCACCTCGACCGGAATGACGCCGAAGGTCGCCTTGGCATGGGCGCCCACGGTCACTTCGGTATCCACGTCGCCCGGATCGCGGCACGTGGTGTTGGGCGTGTCGGAGTCGGTATTGAGCAGCCGGAACCAGCCATCGACCACCAACGCGTCGGACACTTGCAGGCGCAGGCTGGCGTTGATGCGCACTTCGGCTATCTTCTCGCCGTCGGTCTGCACGTAGCCATCCATCCGCGCGGCGGCGAAGAAATTCCCCACCCCACCCGCGGAGCGCGGATCGCCCGGCGGGCTTTCGTCGGTCTTGTCCGACAGCGCCGTGTATTCGGTCTGCTCCAGCACGCCATCGACCGCGCGGTTGAGGATGCGGTTGATTTCGCCAAAGGCCAGATCGATCCCCGCGCGGCAGCGTTCGCGGATCGCCGAGAACCGCGCGCGCAATACCGGCTGCGCTTCCCGCGCCAGCGCGCCGCCCGTCAGCCGCTGGCGCAGCACGCGCGTAATCTCGGCCTTCACGCGCGCTTCGGAAACCTCGCTCAGGTAACGACCGGTGGGATCGCTCTGCTCCAGGAAATACCGCTCCAGGCCCCGCATCGCGTCCACCCCAGCGTCATTCGCCGCCGCCGTGAAGGCCGTCTTCAACGCGCGTCCCACCGAACCATTCGGCCCCACCTGCTCCAGCAACTCGTCGATCGTTTCCTTGAGCTGCTTCAATCCGGCGGCGCATTCCACCAGCGTGCTTTCGGATTCGACAATCTGCGCGCTGATGGCGTTGGTGGCCGGCGCCACGCCCAGGCCGATGCGCTCGCCGTATTGGCCGATCTGTTGCACGGCGCGCGTGATCTTCTCGCGGCTCTCCACCAGCGAGATGCCCACGTCGCAGACTTTCCGCGCCGCTTCCAGGCTCTTGCGGAGTTCGGCCGGCAGCGGCGAATTGTCCTCCGCGATCAGCCCGCCGATGACCTGCGGCCACAACACGCCCGAGCCCAGATACCCCGCAGGGATTTGCTTGATCCGTCCCGGCACCGGCGCGCCGTCCGGATTCTGCGGCGTCGGCTCGATCACGTAATGCGCCTCCAGATTCTGGTAAACGGTGTCGGCCACGCCGGTCAGCCCGGTATTCAACGCCTCGTCCACCAGGCGGCCGAGACGATCGGCGACCAGCTTCTCCAGCCCGTCCAGCGCCTCCACCATGCCCGGCACGTCGTCGATGACGCCGACCATCGCTTTGGCGATGAGATCGCTCGCGCCGGTCAACTCCAGCGCCTGCGCGGTCAACGCGCTCACCGTGAGACGCGGCGTCTTCAACTCCGCGCCGATGGTGATCTCACAGCCCTGGGTGGTGAGCGATTGCAGTTCGTGCTCCGCGCTGA
>CAZQUC010000258.1:3499-6365 GCA_964596095.1 uncultured Enterobacteriaceae bacterium | reverse complement strand
CCCATGAAAAAAACTCCCCTGATTTTTCTCACGCTCGGGTTGGCGCTGGTTCCTTCGATGGCCTCCGCCAATACCGTCTCGACGTTCGCGTTCTACTCCACGCTTCAATTATTCGTCGGCAATGCCCTCATCGGAATGGTGGAGGGACTCTTGCTCTCCCGCATATTCAAAGCTCCGGTGAAGAGGTCCATCCTGATCCTTATCTCCGCGAATTACGTCTCCGCTTTCGCCGGTATATTTTTGACCGCCGGCCAGATGGCCGGTCTCTCCCATTTCATCACCATCGAGAATGTGCGCGGATGGTTTCTCCTTTTCGTGGTGTTGGCCTTTGGGATGACCTTGGTGATCGAGCGACCGTTTTTCCGGCGCGCGCTTCGTTTCCAGCAACTTTCATCTCGGCAGATTTGGCAGGCTGTGCTTGTGGTCAACGCGATCAGCTACCTCGCTCTTGGCGTATGGTCTTGGATGATCAGCTACACCTCAATGATGACCCGATTGCGGGTGGTCGCTCCCGGCGAGTTACAGCCTCCCGGCGAGTATGCGCTCTACTACCTTTCTTCCGCAGGCGACCAAGTCATCCAAACCGATCTCCGTGGCGGCGAAAGCACGGTTTTGCTAACTCATTCTTCCCCTCACCGCGATGATCGCTTGGAGGTGCGCTCGCGCGAAGAGGGCGGATACGATGTGCTGACCTTTTTCGCGGCCACAGAAACACGGCACGAAATAATCGCGCAGAATTCGTCCTCTCACATGCCCCCCGATTCGTGGGCCACCGGGCGATTCAAATACGGTCCCGTGCTATCCCTCGCCCCCCACTCCGACTGGGAACTCCGCACCGGCCCTCTCCCGGAGCATGGCCTCTCCGGCAAGCACAAGACCACGGGCGAGCAGTTCCGATACGCCCTCGGAACACCCTTCGTGTGGTGGACGACGGGCCATGCCACACAACTCGAAGGCGATTTTGTGGTCTGTCAAATGGGCGACGACCAGATTTGCCTGCTCCACCTGGCGTCGAAAAAAATCGCTCTCTTGGCGCGCGGGAAACGCCCCGTCGTCGCCCCACAGCCGGAAATCTCTCCGCCATGACAACTTTGCGAATAACCCGCTCATTTCTGCGAATGACTCACAACAATGCGACGCAGTGCTGAGCGACCCGTGAGTGCTCCGCCACTTGCTCCGCAGTCATTCGGATGACGCCTCCTCGTGGAACTCCCTGTGGAACCGCCCGCGTTGGTGTTTCACAAGGTTATTGGCCGGATGACGGTGAAGAATTTTCTGCCTCTCAAAAATGAAATCCTTCATCAAGTATGTGAAAAAATCGCCGCCCTGCTGAGCCCGGCGATCCGAGCCCATCCTGAGCCAACCCCACGGAGATTCCCCGAAGCGGGAGATTTTTTGCCAAAAAATCCGCGGCCAGTGTCGTATTGACTGCGACCGCCGCTGAGAGCGGCCCCCTCACCCCATTTCCCTCATGAACCGCTTCATCATCCGGCTCGCTTCGTCGTGGCTGCTCGCTGTCTCCCCGGCGCTGGCCATCCCCGTCACCTTGACCAGCACGGATGGCCGCACGCGCGAGTTCGCGCTCGTGGAGGCGTCCGCTCCCGCCGGCCTGACGGTGAAGGACGCGCCGGCGGGACGGGAGATCCTCATTCCTTGGGAGCGGCTCGATCTGGAGAAATCCGCGGCGGCGAATCCCTGGCTGGCCGCCGCGCGCGCGAAGGCGCAAGCCGGAGCGACAGTGACGCGCCCCTTCACCTCACCTCCGGTCGGGAAAGGCGCGCCGGCGGGCGAATGGCGCGCGCGGACCCACCGCGTGACCGGCGGTGGTGGCGGAGCCAGCGGAAATACCGCGCGCTTGGCGCTGTCCGCCCACATCCATCGCGAAACGCCGCGCGCGCGGCTCGCGGTGGTGTGGATCGGCGCCGCCAATCCGCTGCTCACTCGTCACGACGCGGCGGATTTCGTTCGTTGGGCGGACGGGGCTTTGGTGACCGCGGAACTCAGCGGACCGGACGACGCGAACAGCGCCCGCGAAAACGGCGAGGCCTTGCTCGAAGGGTTGACCGCGTTGCTGGCGGAGGGCAAAGAACCCCCGCCCCCCGGCGCCACCCCGCCCGCCGTGATCTTGCTCGGTCAAGGCCCGGCGGCCTCCGCGTTCGCTTGGAGCATGGTCTGCCATCATGCCTCCCGGGTGCTGGCCTCCATCACCTTCGATGGCGAGCACACCGCGACACCGAACGCGGAGGCCTTCGCCACCCCGCTGCTGTTCGTGCAAACCACCGGCCCCGCGAATTTCCAGGCGCGGCAGAACGCGGAGGATTTGACGCGCCCCTTCGATCTTTGGCGGCATTTTTCCTCGGACGGCTGCCGCTGGTGCTTCGCCGCGCAGCCCAAAGACCCGCTGGCGCTGGCGGTCGCCTTCGCCCGCGACACCGCCGCCGCCTCGCCGTATCAGGAAGTCCTCGCGCAATGGGAGGCCTACGAGAACCCCGCCAAGAAAGACACCCTCCCCCTGCCCGTGCGCACCATCAAAGACTGGAACGAAGAGACCTTCCGCCTCGCCTCGCCCGCCGGCCAACCGGCCTTCCCCGTCACCGCCCGCACCGGCGCCGCCCGCCACAACCTGATCTGGCTCCCCAGCGAACGCGTCGGCCAGCTCTTCGCTCCGGCCAAGCCATAGGCCCTTGTGGAGTGCGGACGGCTTGCCTCCGCTCTGGGGGAGAGAGGCTTGCCTCTCGGGGCGGGGAGAGCGGGGCGGCGGGGAGATGGCGTCCGCATGAAAGAAACAACACGTCTTTACCGGCAAGCCGGTGAGCCGAAAAAGCGGAGGCAAGCCGTCCGCACTCCACAAAGTGGCTCCCTCACG
>CAZQUC010000258.1:1789-3399 GCA_964596095.1 uncultured Enterobacteriaceae bacterium | reverse complement strand
GCTGGCGGTGCGGAAGGCGCGTGTGGTCTGGCAGGGAGGGAGTGCCAAGAAGGGCGGCTCTGATGTGGCTCTGGTCCACGGGGCGACGAGGCCTTATTTTGCCCTCCCGCTGGCGAGGTGGCCAGCCCGGAACCACGCTTCGGGCCAACCCGTGCTGACCGCCGGCTGGGGGGCGTTCCTTGACAACGAGAACGTCACGGGATGGGCTTCGGGCGGCCACCTGGTCCAAGCGCTTCCGCAGGAATCCGACCCGGCGGGATTTCGTTGGAAAAAATTACGCCACAACGCGCCCCTCGTTCCCGGCGACAGCGGTGGCCCGCTCATGAACGAGCGCGGCGAAATCCTGGGCCTCAATTCCACGGTCGGCTGTCGTTATGTCATCGAGATTTTTGGAAAGACGTATCTTCTCGGCCTTTATTCCTCGGCTGTCAGTCCCGATCCCTCGTGGATTCAGTCCCTCATCGAAAAAGACCGCGCGCAACGGCGGTCGCGGAAGCCGCATCCCCGTCGTCAGGCCGCCTCGTGAGGGAAGCCATCAATCCCGGCTTCCGCCCGCTGCGCCCGCGTGAAGATCGTCAGCTGCAGGTCGATGGGAACCACGCCGCTTGCCGTGAGGATGAAGTTATCCGGCTTGGCATCGACCACGACCACGCCATCCTCGCGAAACCAGCCGTAATAAGAGTGCCGCGCGGGGTGGAATCCCATCGCGGTCATGAAGCGGGCGATGGCTTCGGGCGAAGGGTGCGGCTTATCCGTGTCTTTGGCTCTCAAAAATCCCTGGCTGATGACGAGACTCGGCCGGCCCGGTGGCTCGCCGATAATCAGGCTCGGCTGGTCCGACCGGGTGACCCCTTCCAGACGCAAGTCACCGCCGAAGACCGCGTTTTGCAGCGCCATCCGCTCCAGATATTCGGACGGGCTGGCATTTCTGCGACCGACGTTGCCGTTTTCTGGCACGGGCACTTGGCCGTAAAACCCCGCCCATGTGCGCTTGATGGCCCTCTGCGTGGCAGGATCTCCCCACACCTCATGCTCGCTGGTGTGATTGGAAAGGGGTGGACCGAGCCTCTCAAAAAAAGTCCCGGGGATCAACCTTCCTTGTCTTTGTGCCCACTCAAGTAAGCTTGCATCTGCTTCTTCCCGGCTTCGATTTGTCGCCGCATCTCTTCCAATGTCATGGGCGGCTTCGCGGAAGTCTCGGATGGCTTCGCGGGTTGTGGTGGGGAGATGACCGAGGCGCTCATGGCTGAAAAAGCTATCCCAAAGCAAGCGGGCGTCAACCACCACCGCGGGAGGGCCGCCAAGCGAGGTCGCATCGGTGGGGTGGGAGGTTTCCTTGGGAGTGGTCATGCGTCCATGCTAAATGCCGTGGCCTCCGCGTCAATCGTCGTCCGCCGTCGCCAAGCGGCGCTTGATGTCCGCGAGGCACGACGGCGGGTAGGGCGTGAGGAGCAGATCGATGGGGATGAGTTGCCGGGAGTCGTGCAGCCGCACAAAATTGGATGGGTTGGCATCGCCCACCAGAAGATGATCGGCCTCCCGATACCAGAGACCGTCCGGCAGCACTTCCTTGTCAAAGAGCCGTTCCTCAAGACGACGGAAACCCGCGG
>CAZQUC010000258.1:0-1689 GCA_964596095.1 uncultured Enterobacteriaceae bacterium | reverse complement strand
ACGGTGTAGCCGTAGCGCCCGCCGTGGGTGATTTTCGTCACCCGTTCATGAGCCTCGTCAATATAAACGCTGTGCTCGCCGCGATGTCCGACTAATCGCGCAGGCTCAGGCTCCCAACCCGCTTCGGCTTCTTGGAGGATGCGGCGCTCACGGACGGCTTGGTATTGTCGCGCCGCCACGCAATCCCGGCCCTGATTTGCGCCCGCATTTCCTCGGCGGAGGCTTTCGGCTGCGAAAAGCACAGCTCTCTGAGCTTGGTCGGGTCGGTTTCCTGCTTGAAGTCGCTCATCGGTCGAAAGCATAGCCTCCCATGCCAGGCGGGCAAGCTGATTTGCCGGAGAGCCGTCCGGCGGCGGCTGGTCGGAGAGGGCGGTCTCATCGGGAGAGCACATGTGTTCACATTAGACGTCACTTCTTTCATGTCAATTCCCTGTGCTTGCGCGCCGCGTCGCTTTCATAAAAGAGTCCTCATGTTGCGCCGCTTCCATGAATCCGATCTCGACCTGTGCGTGGAGCTTTTCGCCTCCACCTTTGCCCAACCGCCGTGGAACGAGACGTGGCCGCCTCATTTGGTGCGCGCGCGGCTGGAGCAGATCGTCACAACCCCGCATTCCTTCGGTGTGGTGATCGGCGACGCGACGATCAAAGGGTTCGCGTTGGGATTCTCCGAGCCGTGGCATGAAGGAACGCACTTTTATTTGAAGGAAATGTGCATCGATCACGCCTCGCAGCGGCAGGGCCTCGGAACCAAGTTGATGGAATTCCTCTCCGCCGAGTTGGCCGCGCGCGACACCCGACGCATTTATCTGCTGACCGCCCGAGGCGAAGGGGCCGAAGCGTTTTACGCGAAGCAGGGATTCTACACGAGTCCCAAAATGATCCTGATGGCGCGGCGCTTCGAGCCTGACGTTTCTCTTTCGATACGCCCGTGCCGGCAGGGTCAACAGGAGGAACACCATGAGACGGTTTGATCACTTTTATCCGATTCGGCATCTTTTTGGTCGTCTTCTTCCAGCATCTTTGGCCTACTCTTCCAGTCAACCAAGAACCCATCACGCCACCGTTGGAGGACTTCATAGAACACATCCGAATCCAATGACAGATCGCGTAACGATCCGACGTCATGATGGCAGCCAGACGTGGACTGAAAACCGACCAATCTCACTCGATCACCAATGTCCGCCTGAAAGACGTAACTCTGATCATCAAAGGCCTCGTCGCCATCGGGAGCCCATAAAAGATGATTCGAGTATATCAACGATTCAAAATCAGACCGTGACATATCGAAGAATGTTTTCGCTTCCTGATCGGGCGCATATAAAGCCTCGCGAACGGCGTCGGCGATAACACTTCCGTCAACACCGTCTGCGAATGTCGCGATATGCGTGCCTCTGCGGGCCAATCGAGCTTCGACAGAATCAAGCGAGCATGCCAACATTGTGGCGTCGGAAGAGTGAACTCCGTAGCGCAGGCCATTGATGAAAATGGTGAAGAAACCGAGGCCACGGAAGCTGAGCCGATGGTAAGCCGTCGTGATGCCGGACTCGATCGCAAATGTTGATGGGTCGCCGATGATCATTGTTTCCCTAACAATTTTACTCATCAACAGTTTATTGTCGACACTATCAGGAAGCCCGCCGGGCAGATTTTTTAATCAGCGCCTTCGGTGGAAGAGGGAGAAGGTTTCGG
>CAZQUC010000257.1:0-6377 GCA_964596095.1 uncultured Enterobacteriaceae bacterium | reverse complement strand
CGCTTGAATCGCGGCGGCCATGTCCTCCGCGCCAAAGAGCGCGGTGCCGGCGACGAAGACATTCGCGCCGTGCTCGCGGGCCAGGTGGGCGGTGTCGGTGTAGATGCCGCCATCGACTTCGATGTGGAACGACGCGCCGCGCTGTTCCCGCCACCGGCGCGCGGCGTCGCACACCGGCAGCCGTTCGGTCATGAATTTCTGCCCGCCGAATCCCGGCACCACCGTCATGACCAGCAGCAGATCGATCTGGTCCAGGAATGGCTCCACACGGGCGAAGTCGGTCTCCGGGCGCAGGGACAAGCCCGCGCGCACGCCCGCGGCGCGAATCCGGCGCAGCGTTTCCGCCACGTCGTGATCCGCCTCCACATGCACGGTGATGTTGTCCGCACCCGCCTTGATGAAGCGGTCCAGGTAGTGGTCCGGCCGTTCGATCATGAGATGCACGTCGTAAAAAAAATCGTTGGTGGCCGCCATCGTCTGCACGAACTGCGGACCGAAGGAGATATTGTCCACAAAATGGCCGTCCATCACGTCCAGATGGAGCCAGTCCGCTCCGGCGCGGATGGCGCGGGAGGCTTCCTCGGCGAGGCAGCTCCAATCCGCCGCCAGCACGGAAGGCGCGATGATGATCTCGTGGGGATCGCGGAAATCTTTCATGGTCAATGAGCGAAAAATCGCACTATTCCGCGGCGTGAGGCGGGGTCAACTTTTCGCCGGTTTCTTCGTAGTCAGTCTCAAGCCTACTCCGCGGCAGCGGCGGCGGGCAACTGGGGCGCAACTTTCAACAAACGATGCCGGCCGGCCTCATCCCAGCCAGCAGCGGAGAACACTTCGCCGGCCAAGGTTTCGGGCGCGGCGTCCGGTTCTTCCACCAGCGCGAGATGCAGTCGGACCGCGCCGTCGGCGAAGGCTTCGCGGCGTTGGGGCACGTTGGAATCGACCAGCCGCGCGTAGCTGAAAAAATACGCGTCCGCCGGCACGGCGCGTCCGGCGGGCGGAGTGAGGGTGAGCGTGAACCCGCCGTCCTCCGCGCAGGCCGCCGCCACTTTCCAAGCGGCGCTGGTCACCGGTTGCTCGCTGCGCGTGGTGGCGATGAGGGGCGCGGCGGCGGTTTTGGCGAGCGCGGGTGCGTCCGCGGGCCGCAACGGCAGGGTGAGCGAGAGTTCGGCATGGCCGGGGTGGCAGGTGCGGCCGCACGCCATCCACACGGCTTTGAGGGTGAAGGTCAGCTCCCGCGTGTGAGCGGGGTCGAGCGTGGCGGGAATCGTCACCGGGGTGACGAGGCAAATTTTACGCTCATATCCCCAGACCTGATAGCCCGCCATGGTGGTCAATTCGGGCTCGGGCCAGAGCACATCGCCAGCGGCGCAGCCTTCCGGGAGCGTCCACTCCAGCATGGGCGCGAGACCCACGATCCCGGGCTGCCGCCAATACGTGTGGAAGGTCGGCAAATGCGTGATGACCAAGCCCAGCGCCACGGTTTCGCCGGGCGCGGCGGAAGTGTATTCGCTGACCAATTCCACCGTCACGCCGTCCTTCTTCACGGGCGTGGCGGCGGCCGGCGTGAGGGCTGATCCCCACACCCCACCGGCCAACGCGAGCCCCAGCAGCACGCGGCGTCGTGTCCATCGGCGAAGCCCGTTCATGCCGGAACCATGCCTGCTTTTTCCAAAGCGCGCAAGACGGCGCGCAGGGCGCGTTCGGTATCGGCGAGCGGCCAGGCGGGACCGCCGGCGGCGATTTCCGGCAGGCGTGGCACGTGCAGGAAAAGGGCGCGTCCGTCGAGTTCGCGCAGGAGGTGGAAATAAAAATGATTGCAGACATAGCGGCCGGCGTCGCGGCTGACGCGGGCGGGCAACGGCCGCCGCGCGTCGTTGCGCCGGGCGCGCACGGCGCGGGCCAGTCGGGCGCAGGGGAAACGCGACACCAGCGCCGCCCCGGGCGGGCGAGCGGGATCGATCACGCCGTCGAGCCATTGGCCCTCGTCATCCGCGAGGGGATAGGCCGTGGCGTTCACCGCCTGGCGCTCGACGCTGAAATGCCCGCGTCCGCCGGCCACGCCGAGCGCGATCACCCACTCGGCACCGCGGGCGGCCATCGCTTCGCGGGTGAGCGCCCACGCCGCGTCCGCCGCCACGGGCAGCACGAGGCCGCCGAGTTTTTCGGCGAGGAGACCGGCCGGATTCACCACGTCGCTGCCGAACGGCCCGAAGCCGGTGAGCAAATACCGAGTGGGGCCGGCCGCCATGAGCGCCATGATTTGGGTTCAGCCGATCTTCACGCGAACGCCCCGGCGTGGCACGACTTCGCCGAGCACCCGCGCGCCGGTCCCGCACGAAAGCGCTTTTTCCACATCCTTGGCCTTCACGATGGCGATCCATCCCCAGCCCATGTTGAAGGTTTCCAGCATCGAAATCGGGTCGCAGAGCGCGAGGATTTTCGGCACCGCGCCCAGCGTCCACGGCGGGATGCGCAAGTCGGCGCCGAGATCGCCGAGCAGGCGCTCGAGATTTTCGGGCAGGCCGCCGCCGGTGATGTGGGCCATGGCGTGGACCTTCACTTTCTTTTTCCGCAAAGCCCACACTTCCTCGTGGTAGAGCTTGGTCGGCGCGAGCAGCGAGAGGATTTCTTCGCGGGAAATTTTCCGGCCGAGTTGCTTCAAACACCGCCGCACCAGCGTCCACCCGTTGGCGTGGAAGCCGTCGGAGGGCCAGCCGATGACGACATCGCCGGCGCGGAGGCGCGACAGGTCGAGCAGGTCTTTCTTTTCCGCCGCGCCGATGGCGAACCCGGCGAGTTCGATGGCGCCCTCGGGCACGAAGCCCGGCATCTCCGCCGTTTCGCCGCCGGCGAGGATGCAATGACAGGCCGCGCACCACTCGGCCATGCCCGCGATGAGACGGGTGATCCGTGCCGGGTCGAGCTTCGGGATGCCGATGTAGTCGAGAAAGAGAATGGGATCCGCGCCGGTGGTCAGCACATCGTTGACATTCATGCCCACCAGATCCTTGCCCGCGGTTTCCAGCAGGTCGTGCTCCAGCAGCACCTCCAGCTTGGTGCCCACGCCGTCGGCGCCGGTGACGATGACGGGGTGCTTGTAACCGCCGAGGTCATACGCCGCCGCGAAGAGGCCGAAGGCATTGGCGAGCTGGCGGTGGCGTTGCGTGGAGCGCACGAGGCTGCCGATGTCGCCCACCAGCGCCGCCGCGCCATGCGTATCCACCCCCGCCCCTTTGTAAGTGAGGCCGGAGGCGGCGGGGCGCGCGGACTTTTTCGCCGCCGCTTTCTTTTTCCCAGCGGCGGGAGTCTTGGCGGAGGCGGATTTCTTCGGAGCAGCGGGCATGCGCCAAGTCATAGCCGCGCCGCGAGGGATGGCAAAAGATTCGTCAAGCACTCTCCACCTCTTTGTCCCCTCCCCTGCGTCAGCCAATCATCAATCATCCCTCACTCCTGCCCCTCGTCGGGCGTTCCGGCCAGAAACTGGCGCAACAGCGGATCGGAAGAAGCCTGCAATTCCGCCGGCGTGCCGAGGAAATGGATCACGCCCCCGCTCAGAAACGCCACCCGGTCCGCGACGCGCTCGATGCTTTTCAGTTCGTGGGTGATGACCAGCGAGGTGACGCCGAAACGCTCCTGGAAGTGGCGGATGAGGCGGTCGATGTTGGCGGTAGCGATGGGGTCGAGGCCCGCGGTCGGCTCGTCGTAAAGCAGGCAGCGCGGTTGCGTGACGATGGCCCGCGCGAGGGCGACGCGTTTGCGCTGGCCGCCGCTGAGCTGCACCGGCATTTTCGCCGCATGGTCGGCCATGCCGACGGAGGCCAGTGCCTCGCGCGCCTTTTCCCGCAAGACCGCGAAGTCGCGCTCGCCTTGCTCCCGCAGCGGGAAGGCCACGTTTTCCTCCACGTCGAAGGAATCGAAGAGCGCGCCATTCTGGAAGAGCAGCCCGAGCTTGCGCCGCATCGGGCCGAGCCGGCGCTCCGGGATGCCCACGATCTCCTCGCCGTCGATCTTGATCGAGCCCTCGTCCGGCGTCATGAGGCCGGCGAGGTGCTTGAGCAGCACGCTTTTCCCCTCGCCGCTGCGGCCGAGCACGACCAGCGTCTCCCCGCGCCGCAGGGTCAGCGACGCGCCACGCAACACCTGCTGGTGGCCGAGCCGTTTGCTCAAGCCGGTGACTTCAAAAAAAGGTTCGGAAGCAGGGGTCATGCGGGATGAGGATGCAGCGGAGGAGAGGGTCACAGCCCGGCGTTGTAGGGGAAGATGATATTCAGCAGCAGGCTGAGGAAGAAATTCACGATCAGCACCCACAAGGCGGAAATGACCATCGCCTGCGTGGTGCCCCGACCCACGCCGACCGCGCCATTGCTCGCGTTGAGGCCCTGGTGGCAGGAGATGAGCACGATGAGGATGCCGAAGACGAACCCCTTGATCATGCCGATGGTGATGTCCTGCATGTTGGTCGCGGCCAGCATGTGGTTCATATAATACGCGGACGGCACGCCGAAGGCCTCCACCACCACGAGATAGGACATGAAGATGCCGAAAGTGATCGCCTCCGCGATCAGCAGCGGCATGGAGATCATCATCGCCAGCAGGCGCGGCGTGACGAGATAATCCACCGGATGCACGCCGAGCGCGCGCAGGGCGTCGATCTGCTCGCTCACCTTCATGGTGCCCAACTCGGCAGCCATCGAGGAACCCACGCGCCCTGCGACCATCAGCGCGGTCACCACCGGCCCGAGTTCCCGGCACATCGCCACCGAGACCATCGCGCCCGTCGCCGTTTCCATCGCGTAGCCGCGGAATTTCGCATAGATCTGGAACCCGAAGACCGCGCCGACAAACGCGCCGGTCACGATGACGACCAACTGCGAGCCAAAGCCGATGGCCACCAACTGCTGGCACAGCAGCCGCGGCCGCCACACGCCATGCAGGACGGAGCCGATGATCTCGCCCACCAACTCCATGAGCTGGCCGAGATAGGCCAGCTTGTCGATCAGCCAGCGGCCGAGTCTGCGGATGATTCCTTGCATGGGGGACGCGCCGGACCCTAGCGCGGATGTGAAGCCATGCGAGCCGCGGGCAGGAACATTTTTTCAGGAAAGTGCGCAAAAAAAATTTCGCTGGTCGTCGAATAGATAGCGCCGCGCTCCGTCCGACCTCACAGCAAGCGGATGGTCCGCTCCCGCTGAACAAATCAACTCACCACCAACAACCCGCTGACATGAAAAAACTGCTCACCCTGATCGCCCTCTGTGTGGCCGCGCTCACCTTCACCGCCACCGATGCCGACGCCCGCTCCCGCCATGGACGCGGAAATGGATATGGCCACGGCGGCCACGGCCACTATCAAGGAGGCTACCGTGGCGGCCATCACCACCACTACCACGGTCACCGGCCGCGTTATGTCGCCCCCCGCTACTGCCCGCCGCCGCGCTATCACCACCACCATCGCGGCGGATCCATCCACATCTCTCCGGGTTTCGGCTTCACCATCCGCTCCGGCGGCTGCCGGTAACCGGCCCGGCTCCCGCGAGGGCCTCACTCCCCGATGATTGAGGCCCTGTTTCCCTCCTCCTCTTCGTTCCTCCCACCATTCCTATCTCTCATTACTCACATGAAAACACTCCTCACCGCCGTGGCGACCGCTTTGGTCGCGCTCACCTTCACCGCCACCGCCGCCGACGCGCGGCCTTCCGGCCCCCGCAAGCCCGGCGTCAGCGACACACGCTCCACCGGCCAACGCAAATTCATCGGCTACAACCGCGCTGGCGACGCTCTGTATCGCGTGACCTATGTCGCGGGCTACAGCCGCTGGACCAAGCGGCCCATCTACAAGACCCGGGTCGAAGTCGTCCACACCCACAAACACCAGGCGCGGAGTCATCAGCATGGTCCGGTGAAGAAAAGCCCGGCGAAATATTCCTCCCGCCGCCGGTGAGCGGTCACGCTCACGGCGTCCCTCCCCGAAGTTTTCCTCCCTGAAGTTTCCCTCCCCGTCCTTACTCCTTCCCGGCCCGGCGCTCTCCCGCCGGGCTTGTTTTTTTGCCTCTATTGCTTCTTTTCACCCTCGTCACGGGACTGGACTCCTTCGCGTGATACGCTATGGCTCTTGACCTTGCCTCCGCCGCCCGCGCGCGGCGGCGGGTGTCTGTCATGAGTTCCCCCGAATCCATCATCCAAGCCCGCGGAGTCGCCAAAGTGTTCGGCGATTTCGCCGCCTTGCAGGGGCTCGATCTCGAGGTCCGGCGCGGCGAGTGCGTAGGCCTGCTCGGGCCGAATGGCGCGGGCAAATCGACCTTCATCGGCTGCCTCCACGGCTCGGTGCGGCGCAGCGGCGGCGACCTTACCGTCTTCGGCCACGATCCCGCGCGCGC
>CAZQUC010000256.1:0-6378 GCA_964596095.1 uncultured Enterobacteriaceae bacterium | reverse complement strand
GCCACGATGCAACCGATGGGTCGGGCCGGGTTGCTCGAAGACGCCGAGCCACGCTGTTTCACCCTCCTGCAAGGAGGCGAACTGCCGCCGTGTGGCGACAATTTCCCGGATGACGGCACGCGCGGCGGTGGCGTCCGGTTCCGCAAGCCGTTTCAAAAATGCCGCCGCCTTGTCTTTTCCATCAAACGGCTCGCGGTCGTCCGAGCTGGCCACAGTCACCCATTGGCCGGCGTCCGTGACCACGGAAATCTCATACGCCGTGGAGAGCCGGTCGCCGAATTGCTCCTCGCGGTCGCGGCTCCAGATGACGCGGTGGATGGTCGCTGGGGCCGGAAAGGTGATTTGCACCCAGCCCGATTGCGCCGCGTTGGAGATCCAACTGCGGGCGTTGCCGGTGCGGCCGTCGTTGAGGTGCTCCAGCCGGTGAATGGAGAATCCCTCCAACGAGCCCGAGGCGCTGGGCACGCCGCCATGGGCCGCCAGCGCGACGTTGCGGCCGGTTTCATCATAGACTTCGAGTTCGTCGAGGCACGGTTCGCCGCCGTTGGTGGCGCGCGTGGTGAAACGCACCGCCGTGGTGATCACGGGCGCGAATTCCTCGACGTTGAGCCGGGTGTTGACCGGCGGACGCAAGGACGCGAGCACTGGCACGACGGCGGCTCCCGCCGCGCGTTGGCGGAAAACGGCGAGTTCTTTTTCCTTCGCGGCGAGGATGTCACGCAGCACGGCCAAGGTCCGCTCCCTTTCCGGGTCGTCCGCTCCGCGCCACGGCCGCTCGCCGTGGGTCACCCCCGCGAAGACCGCCTGCATCGCGAAGTAATCGGTCTGCGGCACGGGATCGAACTTGTGATCGTGGCAACGGGCGCAGCTCATGGTCACACCGAGAAAGGCGGTGCCGGTGGTGTTGACCATGTCGGTCAGCTCATCCTCGCGCTGCATGAGGGTGAGTGTGGGATCGGGGCTTTTGACGACATCGTGAGGCCCCGCGACGAGAAAGCCCGTAGCCGCGTCTGCATCCAGGACATCGCCGGCGAGTTGTTCCCTGATGAATTGGTCGTAGGGCTTGTCGGTGTTGAAGGCCTCGATCACGTAATCGCGATACGGCCAGGCGGTCTTGCGTTCGCGGTTGGTTTCGAAACCGTTCGAGTCCGCGTAACGCGCCACGTCGAGCCAATGCCGCGCCCAGCGTTCGCCGTAATGCGGACTGGCCAGCACGCGATCCACGAGCTTTTCATACGCCGCCGGATCGGGGTCGGCCACGAAAGCCTCGACTTCCTCGGGCGAAGGCGGCAAGCCGTGCATCACCAGATGAAGACGACGGATCAACGTCCGGCGGTCCGCTTCGGCGGAGGGTGCGAGCTGTTTTTCCTTCAGCGCGGCCAGAATGAATTCGTCGATTTCCCCGCGCGCCCACGGATCGCCGTTCGATGGCACGGCGGGACGCTGCACCGGCTGGTAAGACCAATGGTCTTTGGGCGAAGCGGAGGTCGTCCCGGCCAGAGTCCATCCCAGCGCGGCGAGGATGAACGCGCCACGCCACCCCGCCGACGCCTGGTGACGCCGGACATCAAACGCGCGGGAGCGGCTTGGCGAAAAATACTTCATCGTTCTCCCGCTAAAATACGAACTTCCGGCCTCCGGGACAATGCCGCATTCGGGGGATGGATTTTTCGCCGGAGAGGAATACGGCCTGCCAGGCCGTTCGGCCGGCGGACCTCGTTATGGAGTGCGGAGGCTCGCCTCTGCTTTGAGGTGGAGAGGGGCTTGCCCCTCGCGGCGGGGAGATCGACAAGCCATCGCCAAGGCACTCCTGCCATGACGAGAATACGTTCCGCCGCCGCGGACTCACCGGCAAGCCGGTGAGCGCAAGAGCGGAGGCAAGCCTCCGCACTCCATAAAGACGCTCGCCCGCCGCCATGCGGCCTTCACTTTCCTTGCACCCGGAGGCGGAGGAACTGTGAGCCGGCTTCCACGGGGATTTCGACCCGCACGGTTTCCGTGTCGCCGTGGTCGTGGAGGACGAGCGGGGCCTGAGGCAAGGGGAGCCAGGCATCGAGGCTGGTGGAACTTTCTGGAATGTAGTCGAGATCGGGCGCGTTTTTGAGCCGGGGAAAATCCAGGCGCAACCGGCCGTCGGCGGTGGTCAGGGTGGTGAGGGGGGAGGGGAGCGCGGCGCGGGGCGCGAGGCCGAAGGCGTAGCGGAGAAGGTTGGGCAGGCCCGCGCCGGTCGGATCGCCTGTCGGACCGCTGAGCACGGAGTCGGCCAATTCCGCGGGCGTGAAATGAAGGACGCGCCAGGCGGCGAAGCCGGTGTCTTCGGGCGTGGTGCGGGTCACGGTGAGGCTTTGGGAGGCGAGGCGGTTTCCATCGTGGTCGTAGGCTTCGAGGGTCAAGGGATTGGCGCCGGTGACCAGCGGCAGCGTGACCTGCCAGCGGGTCAACGCGGGCCACGCCAAGGTGAGAGGGAGGCCGCCGAGGCGGATTTCATGCGCGTCGATCCAGGCGGTGCCTTCGAGCGCGACGTCGCTGGCTTCGGTGCTGAAGGCCGCGCCGTCATTCGTGGTGATGGCGAAGGGCACGACAGCCGGATATTGCGTCTGCGCATGGTTCCGGCGGGCGGTGACATAGTTCGCGGCGCTGGCGTAATTATGCCCGACGACCGCGCCGTAACGCGCCAGCCATGGGGAGAGATATTCCGCCTTGAAGACCGTCTCGCAGAGATGCCGCACGTGGCCGAGGTAGCGCCGGCGGTGGGAGGGGCTGCTGGCGATCAGCCGTCCGAGATTGTTGCCCGAGGGAAAAAGCGAGGCGTTGGTCGCGCCGCTCATGGCGAAGTCCATGTCCCAGGGCAGGAAATGCGCGCTGCGTCCGGTGGCGGGCACGAACAGGCGGATATTGTGGGGCAACCCGCCGGTGTAGTAACTGTCGCCGATGCCCCAGAGATTGACCAGGGCCGTGCAGCGGAAGACTTCGTCGAGATCCAGCACGTCGTGGGCGCGCGCGGCGAGTTGGGCCGAGGGCAGGGCCATGGTTTGGCAGAGGGCGATCAGCCCGGCGTAATCGTCGCGACGCTTGCCGGCCCGGATGTCGAAGGGGCCGCGGTATTGTTCCTTGTCGTCGCCGAGGTTGGCCAGATCGGTGCCGACGTGGACGAAGGGCGAAGGCGGTTTGGGGTTTTCCGGATTGCCGGCCGGGCTGGTGGTGGTGGGATCGTAGGTGATGTCGAGATTGAAGACGGTGCCTTCTTCCTCGTATTGCGAGGAGACCCAGGCGGAGCCGTAGGAGGCCAATTGCAAAATGGCGGTGCCGGTGTGGATGCGGCCCGGCGCGATGAAGTGGCAGAGGTCGTCCAGCGGGCAGGGAAGGCCGGCGCGATGAAACGTGTGGCGCACATAGATCTCATCCTGCCGGCGCACGGCGGGCGTGCGGCCCGAGCGGTCGATGCCGATCGACTCATGCACGCCGCGGAATTTCTGCCCGGAGGGAAAGTCGATGGAATAACCGATGTAGGCATCGCCATCGCGGGCGCGAGCGGCGGCGCTGCCTTTGAGCGTGACGCCCACGTTGTGGAAAACTTCCCGCTCGCGCAGGATCAGCGTGCCGGGCCGGGGCTCGTTGCTGAGCAGGTGGAAGGGCTCGAAGAGCGCGTCGTGATCGGCCTTCAGCATGATGAGCCGCAGTTGGTGGGCGGGCAGGTTTCGCGGCTGATTGTCCTGCCATTGCGCCAAGGCCCGCGCGGCCGCGCCTGCCGCCGGGGCGAAGGAGACCGCGCCCGCCGCGTCCTCCGACCGCACGTAGAAATGCACGACTTGCCCCGCCGCTTGTCCCGGCAAGTCCGCCGACCAGCGCCCGTCGGCCAAGGTCATGGGGGTTTCGGTAAACGTGGCCGTGCCATCCAACCGATAATGGAGCGTGACGGCCGCGAGGCCGTCCGGGTCGCTGGCGCGGAGGGAAACAGTCACGGGTTGTCCGGCCGGTGGCACGGCGGGTGTGTGCGTCAGCCCGGTGAGCACCGGGCCGGCATTGGCCACGGTGCGGGAATTCGGCGCCCCCGGCGTGCCCAGCCGCGCAGGGATCGGCAGCTCCCACGTCTTCGCGAGCCGTTGATAATAGGCGCGGGTGTTGAGCTGATTGGTCCCGGCCAGCCAGCGCGCGCGGAAGCTGACTTCGTAGGTCGCCGAGGAGGAAAGCGCCTGGTTGTTGAGAAAGGTGGATTCGACGTGGTTGTGATTGGTTTCCATCGGGCCGGATGCCGCCAGGCGCAGCACGCGTCTGCCGGGGTTCTGCGGATCGTCGATGACTTCGCTGCCGCCGTGGTTGCCGAGGAAGCGCCATTTCGCGCCCGCGGGTTGCGCTTCAAAATCGCCGTTCTGGATGAGTTCCTGCGCCGTGCCGAAAGGATCGCGCCGCACGCTCAGGTCATCGATCAGGCATTCGCCCGCGTCGAGCATCCCGAGGCGGAATTCATTCCACGTCGTGGGGCCGAAGCGCTGGCCGCCGGTGGCCCGCCAGGTGAAGGTCTGCCAGTCGCTTTTGGCGGTTTCGTCGCTGTCGGCCCACGCTTCGGGATGGCGGTTGTCCGCGCGCGGGTCGATCAGTTCCAGGCTGGAGCCGCCGCCGTCGCTCCATTGGCCGGGAACGTAGATCACCTCGTCCGCCGGATTGCCCCGCGCGTCGAGCAGTTCGATCCGTTCGCCATCGTTGCTGAGGCTCCCGGAAAAGTTGCCAATGATCTTCGCCACCCGCTCCGGCCACTCCGCGCGCAAGGCGTCCGCGTCCTTCGCCACCACGAGGTAATCGCCCGCCGCCAGCGTGACGCCTGCCGGAAGGACGAACCCGATCGCGTCCTCCAGTTGCCAGCCGCCGAGATCGACCGGCACCGCGCCTTTGTTGTAAAGCTCCACCCATTCCTGCGGATTCGACCGCACCGGGAGCGGCGGCGTGGCGGGAGTCGTCTCCAGCACGGCGGAGAGCCGGACGCCGCAGACCATATCGCTGCTCGTCGCAATTTGCTGATGCACCTGCACCGAGAGCCGGTTGCTGCCCGCGCGCAGGCTCAAGGCCGCTTTTGGCACGTCCACCGGATCGCTCACCGTCGCGTTGTTGACGCCCGTCGTCGTCGTCGTGGCGGGTGTGATCGCTCCCGCGGGCAGGTTGAATCGCGCCGCTTCGATCTCGACGCCGTTAAGATAAAAGACCGCACCGTCGTCGATGATGTGCTCCAGCCGCAAGGCGGTCAGCGCGGCGAGTTGTGATTCGGTGAGGGAAAATTCTGTCTCAAAGTAATACGTGATCGCGTTGGTGGAGACGAACGGCGTGCGCAGCGGCTCGGGCAGCACGGCGGGCGTGGTCTCGAATCCCAGCAACGCCGCGCCTTCCCGCCAGTCGCCGTTCCCCGCATGGCCGACGGTGGCCCAATCGGCGCCGGGATCGCCGCCGCCGGTGTAGTATCGCCATGTGGCATCGAACGGCAGCACCACGACGGTTTCCGCCGCGGCGGGAGTCCCCGGTTCGCTGGGAAAGGGCGGCGAGCGGAACATGATCTCGTTGATGACCACGTCGGTGGTGAGCGCGAAGCGGTTGGCCGCGCCAAAAGTCGCGGCTTCGGGAACGAGCATCTTTCCCTCGTGCCGTGCGCGGATGCCGGCCCGCACGATGGCCGCGTCCAGCAACGTCGTTCCGCCTGCGCCGTAAAGAAACAGACGGCCGGTTTCCGCGAGGCGGAAGCCCAGTTGCGTTTCATCAAACACCGCGAACGCGCCGGGGGCGAGCGTCTGCGCCGGCAGCGCGGTCCCGTTCAAGCGCAGCTCGCCGAGCGCCGCCGGGGTCGCGCCTTCGTTGACCAACTCCACCTGAAAGACGGCGTCCGTCGCGCCCGCGAACTCAGAAATCCGCACGCCGGGCGGAAGCTCGGCGCCTTGCGGAAAATTCGGCGCGCCGGGCGTGCCGCCGATTTGGTGACTGGCCGCCCAGGCGGGCGCGTCGGGATCGGCCGCGCCCTCGCGCCGCCGCGCCAGCGACGCGCCCGAGCCATCGGCCCCCGCCGGCCAGCGGCCGCCGTCGCGGTAGTCCAGTTCATCCATCACCCGGCCGGCGACGCTGAGCAGGCGGATCAATTCGCCGCCGTTGGCCAGCCGGCCCGACCACGGCCCCAAGGCGCCGGGCACCTCCGACGGCTGGTTCGAGACGAGCAGATACCCACCCGCTTCGATGACCGTTCCTTCGGGGAAAACGTAGTCGATCCCGCTGTCGATGCGCCAGCCGGAGAGGTCCATGTCCACGGCCATGAGGTTGGCGAGTTCGATCCATTCGACCTCGCCGGAGGCGTCATGATACATGACTTCGTTGAAGACGGTCGCGCTGTCGGAAGCCCGAGCG
>CAZQUC010000255.1:0-6446 GCA_964596095.1 uncultured Enterobacteriaceae bacterium | reverse complement strand
GCGGGTTCGGGGATGACAGTGCTCTCGAATCGGAGCGCGTTGCCGGAGTAGCCGTTGCCCGTGATGGTGATGGTGATGGAATCGCCTTCCGGAACGATGTCAGACCAACGGGCGAGATTGCCCCAATGATTGCTGCCGTTTTGAAGGGTGACGCTCGCGCCACCGTCGTTGGCGATCACTCCTGTTTCCGGTGTTCCGGTGGAACTGGTGTTGGTGAAGCTGGTTGCCCCACTCAGGGCGTAGGTTGCCGAGCGAGTGGCGTTACCATTATCCGGAGCGTAGGCCCGATTCGCGTAGATCGCGACGTCGTAGGAGTAGCCGGCGACGAGGCCGGTGAAGGTGTAGGTGTGGGTGGAACTCAGATAAAGAGCATTGCCGTAATTGATGACGCTGCTATCGGGAAACAGGGCGGCGACGTCTCCCTCAGTCACATACGCGCCGGCACTGTGGTTGCCGACGCCGTCGACAGTCAGGGTGACTCCGGTGGCATCGCCAGTGTCATAGTCGAGCAAAATATAGCTGCCGTTGGGGCCTGTTTGAGTATCATCAGTGGGGCCTGTTGTGGCAGTGGGGGGAACTTGGCTGGTGTAGGCCCCACCAAGATCGTGAAAAGACACCACCGCGCCGAAAGCCGGCACAGCCGTGAGAGCGGAAAAGAGGGTGGCGAGAGTAAGGAAGTGGTTGGTTTTCATATTATTTATCATTTCTGTTAATCAGCGGAGAATTCGCCGCCAAAAAGGACTGATGGTTTTTCTCAATAAATTGAGGTGTTGGTGAAGATGGTGAGACCTGCCGTGGATGAAACGCGTTCCGCCGGGCGCTCGGCACGCCGGAAAACACTCCGTCGTTCTGCCATGCGGATTTTGCCTCCCAGATCCGCCAAAAAAATCCAATAAAATTTCGCCTCCCCTTGCCGTCTCGTGACTTTATACTGTTCTGATAAATCCCCGTATCCCGCCCGCCGCCTTCCGTGCCGTTTCCATGAGGCGGGCTGATTGACTCTCCACCCGCATGACGCCCCATGACCACCGGGCACCGAAAAGAGGTTCGGGAGTTGCGAGGCGCATGTGAAGAAAGTTTGGCCTTGGCCCGTCCGTATCGGGCGCTATGATAACCCGTTTCCCAACGATTGCACCCGCCATGCTGACCCGCCGCCGCTTTCTCCCTCTCCTCAGCCTCTCCACCCTTTCCCCCTGGATCGCGGGCCGCGCCGGGGCGCAGGAGCCGCTCGCCGACGAAGTGCAGGCGATGGTCCGCCACAGTTACGTGCGCCAGAATATGACGCTCAAAGGCAAGCTCCGCAACGACGCCACCGGCGCGGTGGTGCCCTTCACGCTCTCGATGCTGGAAAACACGATCCGCTTCCGGTTCGACAATCCCACGCAGATCATCAATCTCGATCTCAACGACAAGGGCTTCGTCTTGCGCGAAGTGGTCAGGGGCAAGAACACCGTGGTGCCCCGCGCCCGTTACACGGAAAAAGTCCGCTCCACCGATATCACTTACGAGGATCTTTCCATGCGGTTCCTCTACTGGCCGAATCCGCAAAAACTCCCCGACGAGACGGTCAAACGCCTCGACTGCTACAAGCTGCGTCTCGACAACCCCGACGCCACCGGGGACTACGGCATCGCGCATATCTACGTCGGCAAAAAATCGGCCGCCATCTTGCGCATGGAGGGCTTCAACCGCCAAGGCCGGCCCATCAAGCGCTACGAGGTCATTGCCGGGATGAAAGTCGGCAATGGCATGATGCTGAGACAAATGCGGGTGGAGACCTTCGACGCCGCCACCAGCAAGACCACCGGCCGGACCTACCTCGAATTGGAGAAATGACTTCGATGCCATCCGCCGTCCGCGGTGGATGAAGGAGGCGGAGCGGGCGTCCCGCCTGCCCGGTCGAGCCGTTTCCTCCTCGCGGATATTCTCCTCCCCGGTCGATCCGCGGGGGAATTTCTTGATTGCATTCGTCCCGCCAGCCAGCATTGTCCCCGCCCGCTTCGGCGGAAGAAAATCAACTTCTCGATCATCGGCCGGTGTAGCTCAGGGGTAGAGCAGCGCATTCGTAATGCGCGGGCCAACGGTTCAAATCCGTTCACCGGCTCCATTCATTATCAAGAAGTTGGGGAGGTTTTGCCCGCAAGTTGAGGCGGGTGCGTCGACAAATTGTCGCCACGGGCTGAAACGTCCAAAGCGCGTTGCCTGTTGCGCGACCGAAGCGCCTGCGTTTTTTGCCGGCAATGGCAGAAACTGTTCCTACCTCCCCCGCACCATTCCAGGCCCCGCCGTCCCTCGCCCCGTTTCCGGCGGGCCACACTCGTGTCCATCTCATCGGCGTGGCCGGCTCCGGGATGAGCGGATTGGCGTGGCTGTTCCTGCAACGCGGCTACCGCGTCTCGGGCTGCGACAACGTCACTTCCTCCGAAACTGAAAAGCTCTGCACGGCGGGGCTGGAATTCTTTTGTCCCCAAACGGCCGAATCGGTGCGGGGCGCGGACCTCGTGGTTTACACCTCGGCGGTGAAGCCGGGCAATCCCGCCTACGAAGCCGCCCGCGCCGCCGGCGTGCCGCTGTGGCGACGGGCGGAAGCGCTGGCCGCGTTGCTGGAGGGTAAAAAAGGCGTCGTCGTCTGCGGCACGCACGGCAAGACCACCACCTCCGCCATGGCCGCCCACGTGCTGCGCGAGGGCGGCCTGCGGCCCAGCCATTACGTCGGCGCGGAAGTGCCGCTGCTCGGCGCCAACGCGGGCTGGGACGTCGAAGGCGAGCACTTCGTCGCCGAAGGCGACGAGAGCGACGGCACCCTCGTGCGCTTCCACCCCGAGCACACCATCCTGCTCAACGTCGAGCCCGAGCACCTCGATTTTTATCCCGATCTCGACGCCATCCACGCCGTCTTCCAAACGCTGCTCCGGCAAACGGGCGCTGGCTTGTTTTATTGCGCGGATGATCCCGGCTCGGCTCGGCTCGGCTCGGGATGGAAGGCGGCGGCCCGCGCCGGCGCGGTCTCGTTCGGGTTCGCGGAGGAAGCGGATTTCCGCGCCATCGACCTCACCGCGCTCGGCCAGTCCAGCGCCTGCACCATCCTCAAACACGGCAGCCCGCTGGGCCAGCTCGTGCTCAACATCCCCGGCCGGCACAACGTCTCCAACGCCCTCGCCGTCATCGCCCTCGCCGACCGGCTGGGCGTGCCCTTCGATAAAATCCGTCTCGCGCTCGAAACCTTCCGCGGCGCCAAGCGGCGGTTCGAGGTCAAATACCGCAGCGCGCGCTACCGCGTCATCGACGACTACGGGCACCACCCCTCGGAAATCACGGCCACCCTCGCCGCCGCCCGCGCCTTGCAGCCGGCGCGCCTCGTCGTGCTCTTCCAGCCGCACCGCTACACCCGCACACAATTGCTCAAGGACCGGTTCGGCGCCGCCTTCGCCGCGGCCGACGCGGTGTTCGTCACCGACGTGTATGCCGCCAGCGAGCCGCCGCTGCCCGGCATCAGCGGCCAGACCATCATCGACGCCGTGCAGGCGGCCTGCCCGGCGGTCAAAACGTTTTCCACGCCCGAGGTGGCCACCGCCCATGTCGCGGTGGGCAATTACCTGCGTCCCGGCGATCTCGTGCTCACCCTCGGCGCGGGCCACGTCCACCAGGCCGGCGCGCGCCTCACGGAGGAATTGCGCGTCTTGGAGGAGCTCACCGCCGTGCTCGACGAGCCCGAGGCCGCGCTGCGCCTGCACGAGCCGATGAGCAAGCACACCACCATCCTCATCGGCGGCCCGGCGCAGTATTGGATCGAGCCGCGCACCGTGGCCGGCTTCCAGCGACTGGTGCATCATTTGCGCGAACAGGGCATCATCACGCGCGTCATCGGCCGCGGATCGAATCTTCTCGTGCGCGATGGCGGCTTGCGCGGCGCGGTCATCCATCCGGCCAAGGGCGAATTCGCCGACGTGCGCGTGGAGGGCGACCTCCTCATCGCCGGGGCCGGCGCGCGTTACCAAAAGCTGGCCATGACGGCGCGGGCGGCGGGCTTGGGCGGGTTCGAATGGATGGAAGGCATCCCCGGCTCCGTCGGCGGCGGCCTGCGCATGAATGCCGGAGCGATGGGCGCGCAGACCTTCGATCAGATCGTCAGCGTGCGCTTCCTCGACGCCCAAGGCGAATTGCGCGAAAAAACCCGCGAGGAAATCACCGCGCATTACCGGAACGTGCCGGAACTCATCACCCACTACGCTGTCTCCGCCACCTTCCGCGGCCGGCCGGCCACGCCGGAGGCCATCGACGAGGCGCTGGCCGCCTCCAAGGCCAAACGCCGCGGCAGCCAGCCCGTGGCCGCCAGCGCGGGCTGCATCTTCAAAAACCCCGAAGCCTGCCCGGCGGGCCGGCTCATCGAAGAACTCGCCCTCAAGGACGCCGCCGTGGGCCGCGCCCGCATTTCCCCCGTGCACGGCAATTTCATCGTCAATGAAGGCGGAGCCACCGCGGCCGACGTGCTCGCGCTCATCGACCTCGTGAAAGCCAAAGTCTTCGCCACCCGCGGCCTGCGCCTGGAGACCGAAGTGCAGATCATCGGCGAAGAGGAAGCGTAGCGGGGGCGTCAAGTGAAGCGAGATCGCCGGAAAGGCGCCTCTGGGAGAGCGGACGGCTTACCTCCGCTCTGGGGGAGAGGGGCTTGCCCCTCGCGGCGGGACGGATCGCGCCCCCGCCACCTCCCAGCAGCCCTTTCCGCCCCTTCTTTCTCTCCTCTCCCCATCACCTCACCGGCAAGCCGGTGAGCGCAAAAGCGGAGGCAAGCCTCCGCACTCCAAGTCGATCTTCTGGCCTCGCGGAAGCGCTCGTGTTACACAACGGCGAGGCTTGAGAGGGTCGCGCTTTCCCGCGGTGGGCGGGACGCCCCCGCCACTTCCCCATACAGCGTGAAGCCGTGATGCTCGGCGACCTTGATGCGCAGCATTTGATTGGCGAGGCGGTCGTGCGGCCCGGTAAATACGACGATCTTGTTCTGGCTGGTGCGGCCGGTGAGGCGCTCGGTGGTCGTTTTGGAATACCCCTCGCACAAGACCTCCACCTCGTGCCCGACCAGGCGCGCATACTTCGCCTTGGCCAGCGCATTGACCAGCGTGAGCAGATCCTGGTTGCGCTCCTCCTTCACCCGCTCGGGCAATTGCAGTTCGTCCGGCATCTCGGCGGCGGGCGTGCCGCGGCGCTTCGAGTAGCGGAAGATGAAGGCGTTGTCGAAATCCACCGCGCGCACGATCTCCTTCGTCGCCAGATAATCCTCCTCGGTCTCGCCGGGAAAGCCGACGATGATGTCGGTGGTGATGGCGAGATCGGGCCGCACCGCGCGCATCTTCGCGCAGATCTCCAAAAACCGCTCCGGCGAGTAAGGCCGGTGCATGGCTTTCAAAATGCGCGCGCTGCCGCTTTGCAACGGCAGGTGGATGTGCGAGCACAGCTTGGGCAGGTAGCGGAAGGCCTCGATGAGATCGTCGCGGTAGCCGATGGGATGCGGGCTGGTGAAGCGCAGCCGCTCCAGCCCTTCGATCTCATGCAGCTGCTCCAGCAATTGCACGAACGGGCTTTTGCCGCCGATCGTCGGAAATTCCTTGATCGCGTAGCGATTGACGATCTGCCCAAGCAGCGTGATTTCCTTCACCCCCTCCGCCACCAGCCGGCGGGCCTCGGCGACGATTTCCGGAATCGGCCGCGCCCGCTCCGCTCCCCGCGTGTAGGGCACAATGCAGAACGTGCACTTCATGTTGCAGCCCTGCATGATGCTGACAAACGCCGTCGCCTGTCGCACCGCCACCTCCTGGTCGCGGATCGTGTTCTGCGAGCCTTCCTCCGCCGCCACATCGACGATGGAAAACCGCTCCTCGTCCATCTGCCGCTCCAGGCGGCGCTTGAGAATGGTGTCCACGTAATCCACCACCCGGTGGTATTTCTGCGTGCCGGCGACGAGATCGAGGTGCGGGATTTTCTCCAGCAATTCCGGGCCTCGTGACTGCGCCATACACCCCATGAACCCATAGACCACATGTGGTTTCTCCAGCCGCAGCTTGCCCATCATGCCCATTTTGCCGATAGCCTTCTGCTCCGCTTGATCCCGCACCGAGCAGGTGTTGATGAGGATGACATCCGCCTCGGTCTCGTCCTTCGTCATCGCATACCCGCCCCGCTCCAGGAAGAGGCGCGCGACCTGGTCGGAGTCGCGTTCGTTCATCTGACAGCCGTAAGTGCGGATATGGACGTAGTGCATGGGGCGAAAAAAACCGGAAGCACCCACTGTGAAGGACGCTTCCGCTTTCGGCAAACCGCAAAACGCCCCGCCGCGACCGGACGCGGTAGGTGTTGAGCGCCCGAAGGGGCGGCGTGGGTAGGGTGGCCATCCTGACCGCCGTGGAAGGCGTCTCGCCTTCCACAAAAGAAGGGTGGCCTCGGTGTTCCGG
>CAZQUC010000254.1:0-6465 GCA_964596095.1 uncultured Enterobacteriaceae bacterium | reverse complement strand
CCGCCCTCGCCAATTACTGGCCGGCGGACGATCCGGATTTCGACGGCTTTTCCAATGCGCACGAATACCTCATGGGCACGCATCCCCGCGACGCCGGGAGCTACCCTTCGGCTCCCGCGCTCCGGCTCGTCGCCGCGGAACCGACGCGTCTCGTGCTGGAGCCCGGATTCGGCGAGATTCCCGCCGGAGCGCGCGTGGAGTTGCAGTCATCGGCTTCGTTGGCCGAGGATGATTGGTCGCCCTTCGCCTTTCGCGAGCCCGGCCAAGCGTGGGAACTCCTCGACGGGGTGACGCTGGATGAACCGGGCCGCCTCATCCTTCCCTTGGAAGCTACCGGTGAGCCGGCATTTTTTCGTTGCCTCATTCACATCGAAACGCCTTGACGCCCTTGTTCCCGATCGCCTTCACGGCGCCTTCCGATTGCGGTGGTCGTGGAGCTTGACCTGGAAGGCACGGAGGCCGCGCGGGCCGGAGAAGCGGAGGTCGAGGTCGCCTTCCTGGTGGTAAAGTTTGAGGGTCACGCCGCCTTGGTCATAGGGAAAATCGCGGAAGGCTTCGAGGCTGTTTTCGGTCAGGCTGCGCTGGAGTTGTCGCCACGCGTCGGGAAGCTTTTCCTTGAGCGGATCGAGCGCCAGGACGGTGAGGTGGCCGGGGGTGGTGGCTTCCAGCCGGCCGGTGGCGATGTCCAAGGAGGTGAGGTCGCCATAGCTCATGATATTGAACCGCGACGTGCCGCTGAGGGTGAAATACTCCGGCGTGAGGGCGTGGGTCAGCGGCTCCAGGTTGATGTCCCGGCCGTCCAGCCAGCCATCCCAGGAAATGTCATCCTGAAGATACAAATCCCCGCCGCCGCTGAGATACCCGCCGTATAACTTTCCGCCGAAGCGGGCATAGACGCCGTGCTGGTCGAAGGTGACGGTCAGGAACACGTCCTGCGCCTTCACTTGTTTGTAGCGCAATTCGCTGGCGCGGAAGACCTGGACGAGGTTGTTGTCTTTCTCTTTCAGCGGGTAATTGAAACTGGCGACGCCTTCCAGGACATCGATTTCCAGCGGCAGGCCCGAGGCGGGTTTGTAAGTGTCGCGCGGGATGTCGAGGGTCAGATCGACCTGTCCTTCGTCGAGGCGCGTGGTGCAGGAAAACGGCAGCGCGGGCAGGGTGTCGATGACGCTGCCCCGCAGCGCGAGGCGCATTTTCCCGAAATGGGCGTTTACCTCGCCGACCGACCATTTCGGCTCCGGCACAGCCGGTGGATCGGTGGTAGTGGCGGGGGGCGCCTCGGCAGTGGCCGTCGCGGCGGCGGCGCGGGCGGTGTGCCCGCGGAAGTAATCGATATACCAGAACAATTGCTCGCCGACGTAAATGACGGGGCTGACCACTTCGACGCGCTCCACGCGGCGTTGCAGCAGGCCGGCGAGGGTGAAGTCGAGGAAGATGTTGCCGAACTCGACCACCGGCAGGGAACCGGTGCCGCCGTAGGCCGAGTGGAGCTTCAATCCGGCCAGCTCGATCCGCTGGCGCTGGGTCTGGCGCGCGAGGCCTTCGGGCGTCAAGGGCACGTCGCGCAGGGTGAAGGCGAGATCGAAGGCGATGGGATCGAGCAAGGGCAGCACGTCGGCGATCTCGATCCGGCTGGAGGCGAGATCGAACGTCTTCACCGTCCAGCCCGGGAGGGGGGCATTGATGAACGATGAAGGAGGGTCGATGATTTCCGGGGCGTCGCCAGGCGTGGCCGGGGGCGGGGGCGTCTCGGCCGTTGGCCCTTCGGCGTTGACTTCTGAAATCGCGGCGGCGGCCATCATTTCCTGGAGCGCGGCGCCGGCGCGCACATCGGCGCCGGTGAGGGTCAGCGACTCCAGCTCACGGTGGGCCAGCCGGTCGCTCCGCACCAGGGCGGTGATTTCCTGGACCCGCGCGACGGGTTCAAGAGGCGAGCCGGGGGTGGTTAAAGCCACGTCCTCGAGCGCGAAACGATGGAGTCCGTCCTCGGACGTGCCGACGGTCCAGCGGGCGCGCGCGTCGGGCCATCCCGGTCCCATTTGGGACACGGCCAGTGTTCCATCGGTGACGGCCAGATGGCCGGCGTGGAGGCGCTGCCACCAGGGCGGGGTGGGGGAGGAGGGGCTGGCGGGCGCTGCTTCCGGGAAAGTGGCGGGCGGCGACGGATCGCGGGAGGTCAGCGCGGCGACAAGCTCCCGCCAAGGGGCGCCTTCCACGGTCAGTTCCGGCTTGTTCCATGTGAGGGAGGCAATGCGGCCGGTGGTCCGCACCTCCTCGGGGATCAGCTCCAAGGCCAAGCTTTCCCAGCCGAGGCACGGGGTATCGTCCGGGTAAGTCAGGCGCGTCCGGCCGATCTCCAGCCGTTGGGCGTGTGGGGAGGTCCAGCCGCCATCGGAGCGCGCTGTCAATTCCGTCGCCGCCAGGGAAAATGTCGTCTCCACGCGGACTTCCCCGGCGCGTTCTTCCGGCGGCATGGCGGACCAGGCGAGGCGGCCCTCGGTCACCTGCGCCCGGTCGAGGACCACCGGCCCGGCGCGTTCGCGGCGCAGGGCGAAGGCGAGGTGGGGAAGGGTGGCGGTGATGGTGGAGGAAACGGCCGGCCCTTCCATGCTGGCCTGGATTTTCACCGAGGCGAGTTCCGCCGTCAGCGCGGCCACCGCCCAGTCGCCGTCCCACACGAAATCCTGTCCTTCCAGGATCACCGCCGCGGTCACGGCTGGCTGGCCGGGAAAGCGCCAGGAGGTTTGGAGCGGGCGGCCCGGTTGCCCGAGACGGACCGAACCGAGACGCGTTGTCCATGGGGTGGAGACGTCGGGAGCCGGCGGACCCGGCTCCGGCGCGGCATTCTCGATGGCAATGCGGGCGGGCTGAGGTTCGGCGGATTTCTCGCGCGCGAAAAACGCCGGCAACGCGGGGCTGAGGCCAAGTTCGCCCCCGGGCCACTCGATCGCGGAAAGGTCCAGCGTCCGGGTCGCCGGGTCGAGGCTCCAGGTGAGCGTGGCGTTTTCGGCGAAGGCGCGTCCGCCGTCCGGCGCGGTCATCGCCAGACGGGAGAAGGTCACTTGCTGCGGGGCCACGCGCAGGCCGACGCCCGGCTCCCAGGCCACCGCTTCGCCCTGCCAGTCGAGCGCCGCTTCCAGGCGCGCGCCCGCCCGCGGCGCCAGCTCGACCGTCGCCTGCCTCAGCGTGACTTGTTCCAACCGCCACGGCTCGCCGGCGGAATCAGGAGCCGCGTTCGTCGCGTCCTGTTCCGGCCCGGTCGCGGGAAACATGGCGGCCCATTGCTCCGGCGTGGCCGTCCAGCGCAGTCCGGAAATCGTCACCGCCTCCAACACGCGTTCCGAGACCGTGCGGGTGCTGACGGCGACGTCCACGATGTCCGCGCCGCCGACATTCCGGCCGGCTTTATCGAGCAAGGTCACCGCCGCGAGCCGGATCCCTCCACGCTGCCAGTCGAGCGCGCCGACGCGGACCTGCACAGGAAGCTGCATGGAGGCCAGCCATTCATTGACCAGCCGGAGCCGCCGTTGCCAGACGAGATGCGCCACGAGGCCGGCCCCGAGCAGCACCACGACGGCGGCCACCGCACCCCGGATCAGCCGCCGCAGGCACCCCCGGCGCGCGACGCGGCCGGCGGGGGGCGCTGGGCCGGAATCCTGGACGCGGTGTGGCATGGCGCCCCAGTGTAACCGGAAGCCCGTGAAAGTGAAACCAAAGGGATGCGCCCGCTGTTTTTCTCCACGCGGCCCCGGCGCTCGCCTGAGCACCTTTTCACCCGAAAAATCGCAATAATCGTGGACTTTGAGACGGTTTGGGTGACTTTCGCGGACGATTTCGCTTTCCGGTGGCGCTACTATGCCGAACGGGGCGTTTACCCCATGACATAATTATGAGAGTGCTTGTTCGTCCATTGGCGCGACCGCTGGTCGCGGCCGTCGCTGGTTTATCCTTGCTGGCCGGCGCGTCGTGCTCCACGGCGGAAACCGATTATCCCGAAGTGGCCAATGCCGTCGTGCAGGCCCTTCAGCACCAACATTACTCACGGCACGACTTCGATGACGCCTACTCGAAGCGCACGCTGGGGCTCTATCTGAATTTCCTCGACGGCGAGCACCGCTTCTTCCTCCAGTCCGAGGTCGATCAGTTCCGCCGCGATTACGAAACGCAGTTGGACGATCTCATCTTCATTGAAGGCGACGTCTCCGCCGCCACCCGGATTTACAATGTCTATATCCAGCGCGTGCAGGAGCGGGTGGCCAAAATCCAGGACTTGATCAAGAGCGGGAAATTCGATTTCACCCTTGATGAAACCGTCGAGATCTCGCGCAAAAAACTGCCGTGGCCCAAGACCGAGGCCGAGGCGGATGACCTGTGGCGGCGCATCATCAAAAACCAACTCCTGACCGAGCGCATCAACCGCCAATTGCGGGAAGAGCGCGCGGCCGAGTTGACCGCGAAAGCCGCCGCCGAAGGCAAGCCCAAGCCGGACGCCAAAAAGACCGAGGCCGATGAAACGCCGGAGGAAAAGATTTCCAAGTTCTGGAACCGCTTCGAAAAGATGCGTCGCGAGGAATTCGACAAGGAAGAAGTGATGACCCTCTTCTTCTCCTCGATCGCGGCCGCCTACGATCCGCATTCCGAATACATGAGCCCCTCGGACAGTGACAACTTCCAGGTGAGCATGAAGAACTCCCTCGTCGGCATCGGCGCGATGCTGGGCAAAAAAGCCGACGGCACCGAGGGCGTGGAAATCCAGGGCATCGTCATCGGCGGCCCCGCCGACAAAGGCGGCCAACTCAAGGAGCGCGACACCATCATCGGCGTCGCCCAGGGCAAGGACGGCAAGATGGAGGATATCCGCGGCCTCAAACTCCAGAAGATCGTCGATCAAATCCGCGGCGAGGAAAGCACCGTCGTGCGGCTGCTCGTCATCCCCTCGTCCGACCCGAGCATCGAAAAGGAAATCTCCATCCAGCGGGCCAAAGTGGACCTCAAGGACAAACTCGCCACCGCGAGCCTGATCGAAACCCGGCAGGACGGCCAGCCGCTCAAGCTCGGCGTCATCCACCTGCCCGCGTTTTACGCCGACATGGAGAGCGGCGCCTCGGGCTGCACCCGCGACGTGCGGAAACTGCTCGAGCGCCTGAAGAAAGAAAACATCGGCGGCCTCGTGCTCGACCTGCGCGGCAATGGTGGCGGCTCGTTGGAAGAGGCCATTTCCATGACCGGCCTCTTCGTCAAACGCGGTCCCGTCGTCCAGCACGTGGACTGGCGCCGCACCGAGGCCCAGCATCGCCGCAGCCTCAACAGCGAGCCGGTTTACGATGGCCCGCTCGTCGTCCTCACCGACAAGACCAGCGCCTCCGCCAGCGAGATCGTGGCCGCCGCGCTCCAGGATTATGGCCGCGCCGTCATCGTCGGGGATAACGCCACCTTCGGCAAAGGCACCGTGCAGACCATCACCGACGTCGCGCGCTTCCTGCCCTACCTCAGCACCAGCCGCGAACGCGCCGGCGCGCTCAAGCTCACCATCCAGAAATTCTACCGCATCGCCGGCGGCTCCACCCAGTTCAAAGGCGTGCGCTCCGACATCGTGTTGCCCCAGCGCATCGACGCCCTGGAAATCGGCGAAGACCGGCTGGAGAATCCGCTGCCCTACGACACCATCGAGCCGCTCGCGTATTCGCTCTCCAGCCACGCCCCCCTGCCCGTCGCCAACCTTACCGAGCGTTCCAAAGGCCGTTTGGCCCAAGAGCCCGAGTTCCAATACCTGACCGAAGACATCAAACGGCTCAAAGATCAAATCGAAGGCAATGTCTGGTCGCTCAACGAAAAGACGCGCACCGAGGAAATTGCGACGCGGAAGCAACGTTTCAAACAACGCGGCGAAGAGCGCAAAGCCCGCATCGCCGCCCTCGGTGACGCGCAGACCAACGAATTCAAAGCCTACCGGTTCACCCTCGACAACGTCGGCGAGGAGACGCTCCATCCCGAAGCGGAATTCGCCAACGAATCCGCCAACGGCATGAGAATGGCCAAAGCCGACGACGCGGAAGACGAGGACGACGAAGAAGCCAAAGCCAAATTCCCGTATGATCTCGAGCCGGTCAAACTGGAAGCCCTCCGCATCCTTGCCGACCTCGCCAGCCTCGAAAGCCAGAAAAGCACCGCGCAGAATCAGGCCACGGGGCGGTGAAGCCGCTTTTCTCGGCCTTCGACGAAGTTCGTCTACAAGGCGTTGCGCAAGACACAGGCCACGCTGCGGAAAAAGCGCGTGGCGTGGAAATCCTGGTTGCTGTTCTTCGTGCGCCAGAAGGAGGATCTGCATGCAAAGATCCACATCGAGCAGAAGCGCGTGGAAACGAGTTCCCCGCTGGCCGCTGCCGTGCCGCGCCTGCTGGATGACGCGGAGCGCCTCACGCTGGCCGAGGCGGTGAAGGCAACCGGCGCGAACCGCAATACCCT
>CAZQUC010000253.1:0-6536 GCA_964596095.1 uncultured Enterobacteriaceae bacterium | reverse complement strand
CGCTGGGACAGCCTCGGTGAATTCTTCGCCCTCGTCCCCAGCTTCGAGCAAATCGCGCAGGTTTACAGCTTGCCGAAGGCCAAAGTCCTTGCCGATACCCTCGACGCTGCGACCGGCACATTCCTCGAAAACGACCGCAGCCCCGGCCGCAAACTCGGCACCATCGACAACCGCGGCAGCCATTTCTACCTCGCCCTCTATTGGGCTCAAGCCCTCGCCGCCCAAGATGCGGATGCCGAACTAAAAGCCACCTTCACCCCCCTCGCCGAAGCCCTCGCCGCCAACGAGGAGAAAATCACCCAGGAACTCCTTTCGGTGCAGAGCCACCCCACCGACATCGGCGGCTACTACGCCCCCGACGACGCCCAAGCCACCGCCGCCCTCCGTCCGAGCGCGACGTTCAATGGCATCCTGGCCGCGCTTTGACCTCTTGCCGTCCATCGCAAATGATGGTATGTCAGCGATGACTCATCGCACCACATTTGCGCTGGACGAAGCGACGGCCCGGCGGCTCAAGCGCCTTTCCAGGCTTTGGAACGTCTCCCAGGCTGAAGTGGTTCGCCGTTCCGTGGAGCGCGCCGAGCAAAGCGCCACCCTCCCCAGGCCCGGCCCCGTCGCCATGCTCCATGCCTATCATGCCAAAGGAGGCCTCGACAAAGCCCGTGCGGAAAAGTGGATCAAGGAAATTGAGGAAGACCGGAAACGCTGGCGGGCTTCGTCATGATCTGTCTCGACACCAATTACCTCATCCGTGCCTTTGTGCCCGCGACACCTGAGGCGCAGGCGCTCGAACAGTGGTTGCGTTCAGGCGAAATCCTCGTGATCCCGGCCGTCGCCTGGTATGAATTCCTCTGCGGCAGCACGGACGAGGAGGAGGAACTTGCTCTCGCCATCCTTGGCGGCGGCATTCTTCCCTTCCACGAACCCGAAGCCTGTGTCTCCGCGTCCAGTTTTCGTTCCCTGAACAAACCTCGGCGCCTCCGCGTGGACGCCATGATCGCCGCCACCGCCATCACCGCCGGTGCCTGGCTCGCCACCAATAACCAGGCGGATTTCAAAGCCTTCGTCCCGCACGGCCTGCAACTCTTGTCGTCTTCTGATTGAGGCGGAAACCGCTTTTGGCAGGATTTTCCTCATGACCGCCGTGTGGTCGCAGAAAGGTCAGATCGTCCTGCCTGGACCTGTTTGGGAGAATCGCCACCATCGCTCACCATTCCTTGACTGTGGTCACTCGCAACGAGCGGACTTTGCCAAGGTCAGTATCAAGACGCTCAATCCGTTTTCCTGGCCCACCACACTGAATGAGTTGAATCCGGCCCGCAAAACCGGCAAAGGCCGTGCCACCCTGATCTTTACGGACCAGCCGGATCGTTCGACAGCCTCACGAAATCATCCCGCCGATCATGCTGAGATAACTGAGCACGAATTTGATGATGACGATGACGGCCACTACCATCGCCGCGCCGTAGATGATCCGTGGGAACCATTGCGCGACGAGATCGGCGGCCTGGTTGGCTTCGGCCTGCATGTAGCCGGCCCAGCGTCCGGCTTCCTTTTCCAGCGTGCCGGCGAGTTCCGCCGTGGCGAGGCCGTCGGCGAGCTCGATGGGAAAGGCGCGATCGCCCGCCATTTGCGGACCGAGCGGTTGCCCGGCCACGATCTCCGGCGCGATCCGCCGCGCCGCTTCTACCACCGCGCCTGAATCGGAGGCCGCTGCGGCCAGCGGGACGGCCTGCGAGGGCAGTTGCCCGGCGAGCAGGGAGATTTCCAGCACCTTGCAAAACCGCGCCAACGCCTCGGCCCGCCGCCATTTGCCCAGCACCGGGATGGCGTTGAGCGCCCGGTCGAGTCCCGCCTGGTGTTTCGCGCGACGGCCGAGCGCGCGGGCGATCAGCACGCCGGCGATCAACACCGCATAAAGAGCCAGGATCGGCGTCACGTAGGCGACCACAAAGGCGCCGAACCCTTGCGTGAAAATGAGCGGCAGGGTGAGGGGCAGGGGACACAGGTGCAGCAGCAGCAGCGGATAGATCAGCTGCCGCAGGATGCGCGAGCGGGTCTGCGAGCGCAGCGCGAAGAAATCCGCCAGATACTCGAAGCCCTCCACGAACCGCCCGCCGCGCTCGCAGGCTTCGATGAGGCTGTGCTCCATGTCGCTGAGCTGCGGACGCAGGCTGCCGGAGAGATTCAACCCGCGGGCCAGCCCGTCGCGTAGCGCCTCCAGCAGCGGACGGCGCTGCGGTGAGGACGCGCGTTGCAGGAGGGTGGAGGCGGCCTTGTCGAGGGGGAATCCCGCCTTGGTGAGCGAAGCCAGCTCACGATACAGCAGCGAGCGATGATCGAGTGCGTTCATGGGGAAAATGGCATTCCTGTCATCGGCGTGGGAGAGCGCACGCGCGGCGACGGTTCAATGATCGGTGAAAAATTCGCGCGTGCCGGAGATTTTTCTCACCGCGGCCGTCGCAGGGCCAGTGCTTTCAAATACTCCGCTTCCCGGAAGGTGGCGGGATGGTCGGCGGCGTGGCCGGCGCTCCACAGCTCCTCCCACGCGCCTCCGGTCTGGCGCGCGGCCCGGCGCACTGCGGAGAAAAATTCCGCCGCGCTGACATGCGCCGAGCACGAGGCCGCCACCAGCACGCCGCCGGGCCGCAGCCGGGTCAGCGCGGAAGCGTTGAGCTTCGTGTAGGCCTCGATGGCACGGGCGCGTTCGGTCTCGCGTTTCGCCAGCGACGGAGGATCGACGATGATGAGGTCGAAGCGCCGCCGCGGCCCGTGCGCGAGCCACTCGAAGGCATCGGCGGCGATCGTTTCATGCGGGGTGGCGGCGAGGCGAAGGTCCGCGGCATTGAGGGCGAAATTCCGCCGCGCCGCGGCCAACGCGTGCTCGCTGAGATCGAGATCCACCACCCGGCGCGCCCCGCCGCGCGCGGCATACAGCGAGAAGCCGCCGGAGAAACTGAACGCGTTCAACACCTCGGCGCCGGCGGCCAGGGTTTCGACGCGTGCCCGGTTGTCCCGTTGGTCGAGGAAGAATCCGGTCTTCTGTCCGTGGCGGACCGCGGCTTCGAACCGCAGCCCGTTTTCGCGAAAGACCACCACTTCGCGCGGCGGCGTGTCGTGGGAAAAGACGAAGCCTTCCTCCACGCCGAACTCGCCACGCGCCGTCGCGGCAAGATTGCGGCTCAGCCGCAGCACCAGCGCGCGAGCCCACGGCAGCCGCTCGCGAAAGAAGGCCAGGGTTTCCTCCAGCCGCGGCAGCCACACCGCCGAGTAGAGCTTCAACACCAGCGTGTCCGCATAACGGTCCAGCACCAGGCCGGGCCAGCCGTCGCTCTCGCCGTTCAGGCAGCGGTAGCCATCGGTGCGGTCGGGATGTTCCGTCAGCGAGACGCGGCGCGCGAGGGCCGCCTCCCAGCGCGCCTGCCACCAGGCGTCATCCAGCGTGGCCGGAGTGCCGGTGTGTAAAATCCGCACGCGCAGCGGCGAGGCCGCGTCCCACAACCCCACCGCGAGAAAGCGGTCGCGGCGGTCGTAAATCACCGCGAGTTCGCCGAGGCGTCCGGCGCGGTTTTGCTCGCGCACGCTGTCGGCGAAGACCCACGGATGTCCGGTCCGCACCGCCATCTCCGCGGCCGGCGTCAGCCGCAGCTTCAATCGGGACGGAGTCGTGGCACGATGAGTCATGGGGATGGCGGCTTCGCCAAAAAATTGCCTCAACCGCCGCGAGATTTGCGTCCCAGTTTCCTCGCCAGGATCGAGGAGAAGTCCGTCGCTTCCTCGACGCGGAGCCACACACAGAGGCCGAAATACGTCATCGCCGCCAGCGAGATGGTGAGGCCGAGCCAGACAAGGCGGAGCAGGAACGGCCACTCGGCCCAATGCGTGACGAACATCCACTTGGGGACGGCGCACACCAGTAGCATGGCCACGGCGGCCACGGCGACGCGCTTGAGCTTGGAGAACAATTCCCGCGTGAGCAGCCCGCCCGCGTATTTCCGCATCGCGAGATAGGAGATCGTGAAATTGAGCCAAATGGAGATGGCGGTGGACCAAGCGAGCGCGGCGTGATCCCACCCGAGGCCGAAGACGGTGATGGAATTGACGATGATGTTGAAAGCGATCATGCCCAGGCTGAGGCGCATGGGGAAGAAGCGCTTGTCGATGGTGAAGAACGCGGGCTGGATGACTTTGAGCGCGGCGTAAAAGACCAGCCCGAAGGCGGCGGCATGGAGCACGCGCGCGCTCTGGAACACGTCTGCGGCGTGCAGATTGCCGCGTTCGAAAATGACGGACAAAATCTCCTGAGCGAACAACCCGAGACCGAGCCCGCTGGGGATGACGAGGAAGAGCACGAGGCGCAGCCCTTTGGCCAACGTCTGGCGAAACGCCGGCGTGATCCCCTCGGTGGCCGCCCGGGACAAGGCGGGCAGGGTGACGGTCGCCACCGCCACGCCGAAGAGGCCGAGCGGCAATTGCTGCAAGCGCTGCGCGAGGCCGAGCCACGTCTTCGCCTCGGCCTGCCCCCAGGTGAAGGAGGCGAAGATGCTGTTGATCTGCACGTTGATCTGCGTGCTGCCGGCGGCGATGAGCGAAGGCCACATCAGCCGCAGAACCTCGCGCACGCCATCGTCCTTCCAGCCGAAATCCGGCCGGAAGCGGAACCCCTCGGCCCGCAGCGTGGGCCATTGCACGAAGAGCTGCATCAACCCGCCGATGAGCGTGCCGACGGCGAACGAGGCGAGGCCGTTCCAGGAAATCTGCCCGTGACGGAACCCGGGATCGGTGAACCACGCGAGGCCGAAGCCGCCCACGATGCAGCCGAGGTTGAAAAACGCCGAGGCCACCGCCGGGACGAAGAATTTCTTCTTCGCATTGAGCATCCCCATCACCAGCGCGGTGATCGACACGACGGCGATGAAGGGATACATGATCTGCGCCAGCGAGGCGGCGAGATCCTGCTTCCACGCGTCCCAGCCCGGCACCAGCAGGCGCGTCAGCCACGGCGCGATGAGGATGCCGATGAGCGAGAGCACGCTCATGAAGCACAGCGCGAGGGTGATCATCTTCCGCCCCAGCCGCCACGCGGCCTCGTCGCCTTCCGTCTTGGCTTTTTTGGAGAACGTGGTGACGAAGGCCGTGGAGAGCGCCCCTTCCGCGAAGAGATCGCGCAGCATGTTGGGCGTGCCGAAGGCCTGCGTGAAGATGCCGTTGTAGAGCGAGCCGAATTTGCTCGTCAGCACCTGGTCTCGCACCAGCCCGAGCAGGCGGCTGCACAGCACGGCGAGGGAAACGATGCCGGTGGATTTGGCCACGGAGCCGGTTTCCGCGGCGCGGGATTTGGCGGCGGAGGCAGGAGGAGAGGACAAGGCATCGGACATGAGCGGAACAACAAACGCGGCCGGACGGGGCGACATTTCAACCCACGGCCGCCGGCCAGCCCGCACCAAGGCGGGAAAACGCGCGAAGACAAAGAGCTTCGCCAAGAAAAAATCCGCGGGCGGAGGGAAGGGGGCGATAGGAAGGAGGGACGCCCGCCCCCCTTCTTAGAACCTGTTGAGTCAAAAATGGTCGATGCCTCCGCCAGACGTGTCATCTGGAGTGCGGAGGCTTGCCTTCGCTCTGTGGGGGGGAGGGGCTTGCCCCTCGGGGCGGGGGAGGTCGGGCCGCCATCACCGGCGCGCGCCCGGGGAGTTCTCTCACGCTCCTCCGTTTTCGACTCACCGGCAAGCCGGTGAGCGCCAGAGCGGAGGCGAGCCTCCGCACTCCAGAGGCGCCGACCCACGGCGAGGTGTTCCTCCCTCCGGGAGCACGCCCCTGATTCCCTTTGCCCCAGTGAAGAGTAGCTCAACAGGTTCTTAGGCCTGGCCGTAGTAGGCGCCGGGGCCGTGTTTGCGCTGGTAATGTTTCTCCAGCAAATGCGCGGCCAGCGGTGGCGTGGCGGGCGCAAGGGCGAGGGTGCCGAGGGCCATCTCGGCGCAGGTTTCCAGCGCGATGGCGTTGTCCACGGCCTGGGCGGGACTGCTGCCCCAGGTGAACGGCGCGTGGCCGGCTTGCAGCACCGCGGGCATCGCGAGGGGATCGAGCCGGTGGGTCTCGAAATGCGCGAGGATCGCCGCGCCGGTGAGGCCTTCGTAATCCCGCTCGACCTCCTCACGGGACAACGCCCGGCACACCGGCACCGGGCCGTGGAAATGATCCGCGTGCGTCGTGCCGAGGCAGGGCAGCTCGCGCGCCGCCTGCGCGAAGATGGTGGCATGCACGCTGTGGGTGTGGCAGAGGCCGCGCACGCCCCGGCCGCCCCAGGCGCGGTAAAGCGCCAAGTGCGTCGGCGTGTCCGAGGAGGGCCGCAGCGTTCCCTCCACTACCCGGCCATCGGCAAGCGCGAGCACCACGAGATCGGCCACCGTCAATTCCGCGTAAGCCACGCCACTGGGCTTGATGACCACCAGCCCGCGCTCCGGCTCCAGTCCGCTCACATTCCCCCACGTCAGTTTGGCCAAGCCGCTGGTCTCCAGCCGCCGGTTGGCGGCCAGCAC
>CAZQUC010000252.1:0-6546 GCA_964596095.1 uncultured Enterobacteriaceae bacterium | reverse complement strand
CCGGCCGCCGATGAGGGCGACGCGACAGAGCACGTCTTCCGCGTGCCCGTCGGCGCCCACCCCGCGCTCTACGTGCGCTGGCGCGTGACCACCGCTCCGTGAGAAAGGCCGCTGGCATAGTGGGACAAACAACCACACACTATGAACATAATTCTCCGATCAAAAATCATGGTGGGTTTTTTTCTCTCCCTGGGTTGCTGCGTCGTGGGCGAGGCGGCGCCGGTGCTGGCGGTGGAGCATCCGGCGGGCGTGCCGCTCGTCAGCGGGACCGCCACCGTGGACTGCGGCGCGACATGGCTGGGACAGCTCCTCTCGGAGCCGGTGAGGCTGCGTAACGCGGGAGACAGCGAACTCCGCGACATCACCTTCACGCTCAGCGGACCTCATGCGGGAGACTTTGCGGTGGTCCCGATGGCGGAAACCGTGCTGCCGCCCCAGGCGTCCGGGACGTTCCTCGTGCAATTCCAACCCGGTGGAATATGCCCTCGGCCTCGATCCACGCGCTGACAGCGCGGCCCAGGCCCCGCGCTGGGCTTCCGCCGGTGATCATTGGGAATTGCGCGTCCGTCCTTCCCCCGACGCGCCCGGCGTCGCCTGCACCGCAGAGTGGTCCGCCGACCTGCGCCCCGATTCCTGGCAGCCGGCCGCCGATGAGGGCGACGCGACGGAGCACGCCTTCCGCGTGCCCGTCGGCACGCACCCCGCGCTCTACGTGCGCTGGCGGGTGACGGTTGTGCCCTAAAATGCCTGTTGCCCAACTGCCCGGACGATCCTCTTGACTTATCCGCCTTCCATCCATGATCGCATTATGATGCCCGGCCATTGCCTGCACCGCCGTTTCCTGCGTTGGACGCTTTCTCTTTGGTTCCTGTATGCCTCGGGAGCGCCTCCGCTGCAAGCGGCGCCGGGGGAATTCGACGTGTCGTTTCGGGGCCTCGGGACCATTTCTTTTTTCGTCGTGCAGCCGGACGGGAAGCTTCTCGTCAACAGCGACGGCTGGAATCTTGGAGAAGAGGTGCGATGGGGGCTGAGCCGGTTCCTGCCGAATGGCGGCTTGGAAGCCCGCTATGTGCCCGATCTGACCGGCTATCAAGGCGAGCGCCTTCTGCACGCTTCCAAGCCCATCATCGTGCTTCCGGAGGGGGGATCGATCACTTACACCGGCCTGAGTGTTCCCGGCAGCGACGCGCGCCAAGCGCTTCTCAAATTCAAGCTCGATGGATCTTACGATCCCTCGTTCCAGGCCGATCTGGAACAAGAAGGCGTGGCGTGGGTGCAGACCATGTTACGGCAGCCGGATGGGAAGTTGTTGATCTCCGGCATCTCCCTTGACGAGTTTAGACACGAGCAGCCACATTTGCTCCGCCTGCTTCCTGACGGAGGGGTGGATCCCACCTTTCACGTCACTCTGGAACCCAACACCAAAGGAGCCTTTTCCTGCCTGGCCTTGCAGGCTGATGGAAAGATCCTGGCCGGGTGGACGCAGCCCTGGCTCGGAACTCCCTCTACTGCGCAAGGAATCCGTCGCTTTTTCCCTGATGGCACGGTGGATGGCGCCTTCGCTCCGAGGATTACCAATCAATCACTCCTCAGCAGACATGAGGTCAATCATCTGGTGGTCCAGCCGGATGGGAAAATCCTCGCCGGGGGAAACTGGGACCAGATCAATAGTGTGCCGCGCCGCGGGGTGGCGAGGTTGCATCCCGACGGCTCTCTCGATCAGACATTCCAACAGGGGATCGCGGGCACGATTCAGGCGCTGCAATTGCAGGCGGACGGCCGGATTCTAGCGGCCGGGGATTTCGATGCGCCCCCGTTCGGCGACCCGACGATCCGGCGGAGGCTGTTCCGGTTGCATGCCGACGGCTCTGTGGACACGAGCTTCGTGGCTCCGGCGGCTTACCCGTCCGACAGCTCTCCCCTCCTGCTGGCCTTGAATGAAGACGGCACCGTCTTGGCCGCCGGCTCCTGGTATTCGCCTTTGGGGGAAGGTTATTTCCCATTCGCCCGGCTGGAAAACGATCCCGCGGTTTCAGTGGTGGAGGCGTTGGGGACTTCGGGGGTGCGCTGGCGGCGGGGAGGAACGGCCGGAGAAGTGGGATGGGTGACGTTCGAGGCTCGCGAGGCGGCCTCCTCCACGTGGACGCTACTGGGCGCCGGCACACGGGTGGAAGGAGGTTGGGAACTCACCGGCATCACGTTGCCGACCCGTGGTGAAGTGAGGGCGCGCGGCTACACAAGGCAACCACCGCAAGGCATTGTGGAGCGCCGCCTGGTCTTCGGCGACATGGCGCCGGTGTTGGCGCTGGAGCATCCGGCGGGCGCGCCGCTGACGAGCGCCGGTCCCCCCCTCGTTCTCGGCTCGGGCTGGCCCGGCACCGTTCATCGGAAAACCTTCGTGTTGCGCAATGCAGGGGACCGGGAACTCGTTGATCTGGAGATTGCCTTCAGCGGGCCACAGGCCGGTGTTTTCCGCGTCAGCGAGCAGCCGGAATTGCCCTTGGAGTCACAGGCAGTGACCACCTTTACCGTGGAGTTCACTCCCCAAACGATCGGCCCGGCGGCAGCGACCCTGAGACTGACCGGGGCCGGCGTCACTGGCGGCCCGTTCGTGATCCCGCTCACCGGAGAAGGGAGCACCACCCTGGCACCGGTTTTCACCTCGCCCGACGATGTCGCCTTGCGGACGGAAACCTTTTCCGCCGCGGGACTCGCCTTGGGTCAAGTGACCATAACCTTCGAGCCCCGGCCCGGTCTGGCGTTGGCCGTGGTCAATGCCACGAGCAATGATGCGATCACCGGGACGTTGGCGGATTTGCCCCCCCTCGCGCGGGTGGAGGCAACTTACGGCGGGACGGCTTATTCATTCCAAGCCGACTACCAAGGAGGCACCGGCAACGATCTGGTGCTGCGGTTGATCGCTCCCGGCACGCCCGACAGCGAATTTCAGCCCCTCGGCACGGGGCCGGGCCGGTATCCCTTCGTGGAACAGGCGGACGGCAGTCTCATCACCACCGGGTATCTTCCCGATCTCGGCATGGTTCGCCCCGGCCTGATCCGCTTCCGCGTCGGCGGCGTCTTCGATCCTCTCTTCCATGTTCCCTACGATGGGGAGGTGCGGGCGTTGGCGATCCAGGAAGACGGCAAAATCATCGTGGGGGGCGCGTTCACCTCGCTCGCCGGGCGCCACCAACCCCGGCTCGCGCGTCTGTTTCCCGATGGCTCTTTCGATCCCACGTTCACCCCGGTCATCAACGATGGTCTGGTCGAAACCGTGCTCGTGCAACCGGACGGCCGCATCCTGGCCGGCGGCACCTTCACGACGGTCGGCGGCGCGGAGCGTTATTTGCTGGCCCGGGTGCTGCCCGAGGGCGGGCTGGACCCATCCTTCCAGCCCCCCTTCGTTCCCAACAGCCAATTCGACCTCCCTTCGCAGTTGACGACGCTGGCGCTGCAGCCGGATGGCAAAGTCGTGGTGGGGGGACATTTTTTCTTCGCCGAGGGCGCCCCTCTGCAACACCTCACCCGGCTTGATGCCGACGGCCGTCTCGATCCCGGCTTCGCTCTCGTTTCCCCACGAGTGGAGGTCAACGACACGCGGGCGCTCGCCGTGCTGCCGGAGGGGAAATTGCTGGTGGGATTGTGGACGGGCTACGAAAGCGGCAGTCTCGTGCGCCTGCTGCCGGATGGTTCCGCGGATGCCGCCTATCATCAAACCGCGTGGCAGGCGAACTATATCGGCGGCCTCGCGCTTCAGGCGGACGGCAAGGTGGTTGTGACGGGAGGGTTCAGTGCGTTCACCAGTCCCGATGGCACCGCCAGCGTGGGCGCTTTCGGAGTGGCGCGCCTCCTGCCGGAGGGCACGGTGGACGCCTCGTTCAACGTCGGATCGCCGTGGTCAACGGTGTGGGGGGCAAGCATCCGGCCCCATATCCAACGCGACGGCGCCATCTACCTGGGCGGCGATTTTCAATCCGTGGGCAATGCGCGGCGCAATTATCTCGCGCGACTTTTCAATGATCCGGTCTCTTCCTCCTTGAGCCTGAGCGCGCCCTCCACGCTGCTCTGGTCGCGGGCGGGGGCGAATTTCGATCTGCACCGCACGGTCTTCGACGTCTTCGATGCCACCGCCGGTGCCTGGTCCCCATTGGGCACGGGAACCCGCGTCACGGAGGGATGGTCGCTGGCCGGTGTGTCGCTGCCGGCCGCGGGAGCGGTGCGCGCCCGTGGCTTCCTCGGCAACGGTTCCCAAGGCATCGCGGAAGAATGGCTGACTCTGGGGGCGGCCGCGCCGTCGCTCGTCATGGAAACCGCCGAAGGCATTCCCCTTCCCCAAGGAACCGGCACGGTGGTGTTTCCGCGCACGTTGCAGGGCGTCAACCACATGATCGCGATCCGGTTGCGCAACCAGGGAGCCGGCGTGTTGCCCGTTCCCTTCGTGTCCATCACCGGCCCGCAGGCGTCCGATTTCCAAATCCTCAATGCCCCTCAGGTGGTCGTCGGCCCGCAAGAGACGCTGGAATTGCTCCTTGAATTCACCCCGCCCTCGGCCGGAACGCGCACGGCGGAGTTGGCGGTGACTTTCCCCGGACAGAGCGGGGGCCCATACACCATCACACTGCGGGGAGAAGGCTCGACCGAGCTCGATCCCCACTTCGCCACTCCCAACGACGTGCCTTTCTCCCGACCACAATTTTCCCTGGCCGGAAAAAGTTTAGGCACGTTGACACTGGGTTTCACTCCCCAGCCCGGCTTGGTCTTGACGGTGCTGGACCAGACCGGAAGCCAGCCGTTCGACACAACCTTCGCCGATCTGCCGCAAGAAGGCGAAGTGGCCGCGGAATACAACGGACAGACCTACGTATTCCGCGCCAATTATCGGGGGGCGAGCAACAACAGCATCGACCTGACGCTGTCCTTGCTCGGCCCCGGTCTGCCGGAGGCGGGGTATCAAGGCTGGCCCGTCCCCCTGCTTCACGGCCTGAGCCAGACGTCCGATGGCCGGATGCTGGTGGTGGGAAACCAAGCGGGCATCGTCCGCCGCGACGGCACGCTGGAGAGTGGAGGATTCTCCTTGGGCTCCACCGGACGCTTCGCCCACGCACTGGAGCAAGGCTGGCTCCTCGCGACCGCCACCAATCCCTTCGCGCCTTCCCCCCGGCGGCCCGGGGTCGTGCGGATACTCCCCGATGGCGCCATCGATCCCGCTTACCAAACGCAGATCGACTCCGACTACATCGCCACCTCCGCGCTGCGTCCCGATGGCACATTGCTGGTGGCGAGCAATTTCGCGCAATTCAACAACCAGCCCCGCCACCGCGTGGCCCTGCTCAAGCCGGACGGCACGTTGGACGACAGCTTTATCCCGAACCCCGGCCCCGGTAACAGCTCGGGCCATCGGGTGCGCGCCGTGCTGCCCTTGCCGGAAGGAAGGGTTTTGGTCGGAGGGAATTTTTTCGAGGTCGGCGCCACTGAGCGCGTGGCCCTGACCCGCTACCAGGCGGATGGCGCCTGGGACGAGGCGTTTCCCACCCGCATCGAAGGCCCTTCCCAAGTCACCGTGACCGCCCTCGCCCGGCAGGCCGACGAGAAAATCCTCCTCGGCGGTTTTTTCTCCAAGGTCAACGGCGTGGACTCCCCCCATCTCGCCCGCATCCATGCCGACGGCAGCCTGGACACCACCTTTGTGCCACCGGCTCCGAACAACTCGGTGCATGGATTCTCCCTGCAAGCCGATGGTAAAATCATCGTCGTCGGCCAGTTCACGGAAATCACGGGCGTGCGGCGAACCCGCGTGGCCCGGCTGCTTCCCAACGGCGCCTTGGACACCACCTTCACCCCGGAGGTGCTGGGTGGCGGCGTGACTTCCACCCTGCTGCAAGCCGACGGCAAACTGGTGGTGGGCGGGGACTTCAGCCTGATCAACCGCTTTCCGAGAAACTCTCTCGCCCGCCTACTCAACGATCCCGCCACGGAAACACTGAGCGTGCCCGATGCGGCCACCGTGCGCTGGTTGCGCGGCGGCAGTTCGCCTGAGACGCATCAGGTGTGGTTCGATGTTTCCATCGACGCGGGCGCGACGTGGGCGCGCCTCGGCGACGGCTCGCGGATCGACGGCGGCTGGCAGCTCACCGGTCTGAACCTCCCCACCGCCGGACACCTCCGGGCGCGGGCACGGATCGTCGGTGGTTTCTACAACGCCTCTTCCAGTTTGGTGGAAAGCGTGACCTTGTTCGGCCGCGAACCGACCGCTCTGGAGCAATGGCGGGCCACGCATTTCGGCTCGCCCCTCAGCGGCGGCGACGGCCGGGACGACGCCGATCCCGATCATGACGGCCTCCCCAATCTCATGGAATATGCCCTGGGCTTCGACCCGCGCGCTGACAGCGCGGCCCTGGCCCCGCGCTGGGCTTCCGCCGGTGATCATTGGGAACTGCGCGTCCGGCCGGCTGCCACCGCCACCGGCGTCGCCTGCGCTGCGGAGTGGTCCGCCGACCTGCGCCCCGATTCCTGGCAGCCGGCCGCCGATGAGGGCGACGCGACAGA
>CAZQUC010000251.1:0-6555 GCA_964596095.1 uncultured Enterobacteriaceae bacterium | reverse complement strand
TGGTCGTGGTGGGAGCGTGGCGATCCGCTGGTCACTTTGGAAACTTTGCGGCATCCACCGGAAGGTTTGACCGAGGAAAGCCGTCGCTTTCTCACACAGCGTGCGCTCTCGGTGTTGACGAGGCAGTATGATCCAGCAGATGCCGCCCATCTCCTGACCACCGAATGGGCCGACTATGCCGGCATGTGGGAAAGGTTGGTGGCTGACTCCTGGACTCGCCAGGATCCTGGCGCCGCTCGTGCATGGATCGAGCAATTGCCATCCGGCCCCGCACGTGACCAAGCGCAGGAAAAATACGAAGAGGTGATGAAGTCAAAAACGCAGGATGAAAGCGCGCGGGCCGAGCGCGCGTTGACCGCCCTGTCCAAACCACTGAGTCGAAGCAACGGCTCCAGTTGGCTCGGTTCATTCAACGAAAGCGAACTACATTCCCTGTGGGAGCAAACCATGACCCTGCCCGCGGATCAGCAGGCCCCGGCTCAAGGCAATCTCATTGCCTATCAGGCTGACAAGAAGCCCGCGGCAGCGGCGGAGTGGTTGAGCCAGCAGCCGGAGGCGCCCCGAACCACCGAGCTCGCCAGCCTTCTGGCCGCGAATTGGGCCTTGGACGACGCGCCCGCCGCCGCCCACTGGGTGGAATCTTTGCCCGAAGGCGAAACGAAAACCTGGGCGCTGTGGAACCTCGCCCGCCAATGGCAACGCGTCGATCCCGCCGCCGCGCGCCGCTGGGCCGGGCAACAACCCGCTGCCGCCCGCGCCGTCGCGGAAAGCGCCTTCGCCGATCAACGTCCGGTGCGCTGATTTGGGGTGCCGGGCTCGGCACCCCTTTGGATCGAGCGTGGAAAGAATCCTCGAACGCCTTTTCCTCTCCCGCCGCTCCCGAGACCACCCAAAGCAGCGGAAACCGCCGCATTCCAAATCCGTTGATCCCCTTTTGCACATTGTCCGGACGGGCCCCCGCGGAAGAGATTTGCGGTCATTCAATTCCGTCATTTTGAATGTGTTGAGACGCCCCCAAATTGAGGTTGTCGCGGTCTGTTTCGGTATCGTCCGAATCGGCCGGGGGCAAATCTTGAGAGGCTTCCGCATCGGCGCGGTCGCCGTATTTTCGCGTGAAGGCGGGCGTGTGTGGTTCTGGCCGCGGCCAGAACCACGGCGCCAGCATCAGGCCGTGCGGCTCACACGGGCACAGAGGAGGGGTGGGAATCCGCGGGCCGGTCGGGCGTGGCCGGGTCGGCTTCGTGGTCCGGCTCCTCCGGATGGTCTTCGGCGTCTTTCAAGGCTTCCGCCTCGTGCGCGGCATCGACCTTGTCCATATCGACCACCGCATCCTGGGCGCGGAACTTGCGCACGCGTTGGTGGGCCGGATGGGGGCTGACCGACATGTTGATGAGCTTGCCGGACTGGCGTGGCATCAGGTCGGGATGACCCATGCCTTTCAGGTCGGCGATGACCTTGTGCATGATTTCCATGCCGATCTCCGGGTGCGCCAACTGGCGGCCGCGGAATTGCAGGACCACGCGCAATTTGTCCCCGTGCATGAGGAAATCCTCCGCCCGCGTCAGCTTGATCTTGTAATCATGCGGATCAATGCCCACGCGCAGCTTCACCTCCTTGACTTTGGTGGTGTGCTTGTGTTTTTGTTTCTCCTTCTCGTGCTTCGCTTGCTCGTATTTCCATTTGCCGAAGTCCACGATCTTGCAGACGGGAGGCTGGGCATTGGCGGCGATTTCGACGAGGTCCAGCCCGCGCTGGCGGGCCAGGTGGAGAGCATCGGCCGAGTGCATGACGCCCAGTTGCGCGCCGGAGGCGCCGTCAATGACCCGGATGCGGGGTGCCCGGATACGCTCATTGACCCGCGGACCCATGTCGCGGCGGGGCTGGGATCGGTAGTTGGGTTTCGAGCTAATAGCGTGGTAGTAGGTTGTGGTTTCGGTGGGGCGGAACGGGCGGCCACGAGCCGCGGCCTTCCGCAAAGCGTGCAAATACTGACTCCATGCGCCGCGTCCCGATCATGCTTTCGTTGGCTGCGGCCACCGGCCCCTTCCTCTCGCACTCCTCATCTTCCTTGCGAAGCCGACACACCCGGGCGTGCCGACCAGACGACGGACGCCTCCTTCCTTCACTGACAATGGCCGGATCGGAGTAAACAACGCCCCTAAGGTGCCTTCACTGGACCGTCCGGGCAAGCGGGAAATTCATCGCGGCGAAAAAAGTCCCGCGCAACCTGCTGCCGGCGAGGTCGCTGCATCAACCGGCGTGATGGAAGGAGTGATCACATTACCATACCGCCGTCCACCACCAGCACTTGGCCGGTGAGATAGCGTGCGCCGGGACCGGCCAAGAACGCCACGGCGTGGGCGATGTCGGCGGGCGCGCCGAGGAAGCCGAGGGGAATCCGTTCGAGGATGCCGGCGCGCTGCTTCTCATTGAGCGCGGCGGTCATGTCCGTTTCGATGAAGCCGGGGGCGAGAGCGTTGACCGTCACCCCGCGTCCGGCGAATTCCTTGGCGAGCGCTTTGGTGAGCGCGATCAGCCCGCCTTTGCTGGCGGCGTAGTTGGCTTGGCCGGCGTTGCCGATGAGGCCGATGACGCTGGCGACGTTGATGATGCGCGCGTCTTTCTGGCGTAGCAGGGAACGCTGGAAGGCCTTCACGGCGTTGAAGGCGCCTTTGAGATTGGTGTTGAGCACGGTGTCCCAGTCCTCGTCGCTCATCCGCATTGTCAGGCCGTCGCGGGTGACGCCGGCGTTGTTGACGAGGATGTCCACCTTGTCGAAGTCGGCGAGGATTTGCTTCGCGGCCTCCGCCACGGCGGCGCTCTGGCTCATGTCCACGGCATAGCCCCGCGCGCGGCCGGGGAAGGCGGCGTTGAGTTCCTCCGCGGCTTTGAGCGCGTTGGCTTCGGTGCGGCTGATGAGGGCGACGTGGGCGCCCTCGCTGGCAAGCCGTTGCGCGATGGCGAAACCGATGCCGCGTCCGGCTCCCGTGACGACGGCGACTTTGTCGGAAAGTTCAGGCATCCGCGTTCATGGCATTCCGCCCGCCGGCTGGCAAGGACGAATGAGGCCGCGGGCGTGCCGTGCGGGGCGGGGTTGCGCTTTTGCTTGCGCGGGCGGGGGAAAGGTTGTGTGATGGGCGCGGTCGATGAGTCGGAAGCTTACCAGGAGAGCGTGGGTGGTGTCTTTCGCGGGCGTGATGGCGCTGGTCGCGCTGGCGCTGAGCGTGTTTTCCTGGTCGCGGCTCGCCAGCCGCATCGAGGTCGCCGAGCACACGCGGGAGGTGCGGGCGAAATGGCATGAGCTCATTTCGACGCTGATGGTCGCCGAGAGTGAGCAACGGAATTACCTGCTGGCGGGCGATGGCGACTCGCTGGACCAGTTCGACAAGGCCATGGAGACGCTGCGTCAGACGGTATCCGATCTGGTGCTGCTGAGCCAGCACGACAACGACGCGGCCGAGGAGGTGGAGGACCTGCGCAACTTGATGGGCCAGAAACTCCGGGAAATGCGGGAAGCCATCGTGGTGCAAAAGCGCGAGGGGCAGGAGCGCGCGCGGGAGTTCGTCACCCAAGGCCCGGGCCGGGAAATCATGGACGACCTGCGCGGCCGGGTGAGCAAGATCATGAACCGCTTGCGCCGGGAGGCGTCGGGCAACACCCGGCGGCTGGAGCGCGATCTGCGCCTGGGGTATTTGTCGGCCTTCGGCGCGGGGCTGGTGGCGTTGTGCGCCTCGGCGGTGTCGATCTGGCTCTTCCGGCAATCGCTCCGGCAGGTGAAACGCGAGGCCAAGTTGAACGAGGCCCGGCTGCGCGCCGAGGCGGCCGATCGCGAAAAGAGCGCTTTCCTCGCGACGATGAGCCATGAAATCCGCACGCCGATGAACGCCATCCTCGGCTTCGGCGAATTGCTCGAAGGCGAGGTGGGCACCGAGCGCGAGCGCCGCCATGTGCAGGCGATCCTTTCCGGCGGGCGCTCGCTGCTCCAGATCATCAACGACATTTTGGACATCTCCAAGATCGAGGCGGGCATGATGAAGGTGCAGCGCAGCCCGTCGAGCCTCCCGCAGTTGGTCGGCTTCATTCACCAATTGTTCATGCCCCAGGCCAGCCGCCAGGGCGTGGAGATGAAGCTGGAGATTTCCCCCGCGTTGCCGCCGTCGGTATTGCTCGATACCGGGCGGCTGCGCCAGATCCTGCTCAACCTCGTGGGCAACGCGCTGAAATTCACCAGCCGCGGCCACATCATCCTGCGGCTGGGCGGCGAGCCGAACGAGGGAGATCGCAGCCGGTGGAGGATCGTCATCGAGGTGGAGGATAGCGGCTGCGGCATCCCGGCCGACCAGGTGGCCGATATTTTCAAACCCTTCGTGCAGGCGGACAACACCGGCTATTCCCCGCGCGGGGGCACCGGGCTCGGGCTGGCCATCGTCAAGCGGCTCACTGGTCTGATGGGGGGAACCATCACGGTGAGCAGCCGCGAGGGCGCGGGGACGACCTTTCGCCTGGAGTTCCCCGAGGTCGAAGCCTCCGCCCGCCTGCCGCAGCCCGAGGCCGCGGAGGAAACGGAGGTTGATTTCAACGACCTACGGGAATCGTCGGTGCTGGTGGCCGACGACGTGGAGGCCAACCGGGAACTGCTCCGCAGCTTGTTCGAGGGGACGCATCACCGGCTCCGCTTCGCCACCAATGGCGAGGAGGCGCTGGAGCTGATCGCGGCGCAACGACCCGATCTCGTGCTGATGGATGTGCGGATGCCGCTTCTGGACGGCCGGGAAACACTGCGCCGGTTGCGGCGCGAACCTGGATGCGAGCTGCTGCCGGTCATCGCCGTCACCGCCTCGAATCTCGCCGCGGAGCAGAACGGCGCCCGCGCGGAATTCGACGGCGTGATCCTGAAACCCTTCACCCGCGCCGAGCTGTATCGCGAGCTGGCGCAGTTCATCCCGCGCGCGGACAAGTCCGCCTCGGAAGCGGGGCTCTCGGAGCGGCTCGACCCCGCCCGCGCGGAGAAGTGGCGCACCTTCGCCGCGCATCTGCGCGAATGGGAGCGGCACGATTGGCCGGCGGTGCGCGATGGCATGGGATTGATGGCGGTGAGCGAATTCGCGGAGCGCTTGCGCCTCCTCGCCGAAGCGGCCCAGTGCCCGCCCGCCGCGGGATACGCCGGCCGCCTGCTGGCGGAGGCTAATGGATTCGCCGTCGAAGCCATGGAAAAATCCCTTCTGGAATTTCCCGCGCTCATCGTCGAAATCGAATCCCGCGCCGCCCCGGATGAAGCAACACGCCCCTAACGACCGCATTCTGGTCATCGACGATCAGGAAGACAACCTCCGCCTCGTCGGCACCATGCTCGCCCAGGCGGGCTACGAGGTCATTCCCGCGACCTGCGCCGAGCAGGTCTTCAAGCGGCTGGAAGCCACCGCGCCGGACCTCGTGCTGCTCGACCTCCTCATGCCCGGCAGCGACGGCTTGGAAGTCTGCCGCCAGCTCAAGGAAGATCCCCGCTGGGCCGACCTGCCGGTCATTTTCCTCTCCGCCGCCGACGATAAAAACCTCGTCGTGCAAGCCCTCGAAAGCGGTGGCGTCGATTACGTGACCAAGCCCTTCAACAAGGCGGAACTGCTCTCCCGCGTGCGCACCCACCTCGCGCTCAAGAAAGCGCGCGACGCCCTGCGGAATCTCGCCGAGGACAAGGACGAGCTGCTCGGCATTCTCGCCCACGATTTGAAAAACCACCTCGCCGGCATGAAACTGAGCGCGGGCCTGCTCGCCGACTCCGCCGCCGCGCTGCCGCCGCGTGGCGTGTCGTTGGTGGAGACCATCGCCAGCTCGACGGACCGCATGTTGGCCTTTGTGAAGGAATTCCTCGCCAACCAGTCCGCGGAGCATCTGGTGCTGAACTTCACCGCGGTCGATCTGCGCGAGCTGGTGCTCGCCATCGCGGCGCGGCACCAACCGGCCGCGGCGGTCAAGGGCGTGGTCCTCAAAACCGAATTGGGCGACGAACACCCGCGCGTCCACGCCGACACCGAAGCCCTCGGCCAGGTGCTCGACAATCTCGTCTCCAACGCCATCAAGTTTTCTCCGCCGGGCCGCACGGTGGTGATCTCGCTGCTGCCGGTGGCCGGTGGCCGCGCCGCCTGCGCCATCCGCGATGAAGGACCGGGCTTCACGCCGGAAGACCAGGAGAAAATGTTCCGCCGCTACGGCCGGCTCAGCGCCCGCCCCACCGGCGGCGAGCCCTCCACCGGCCTCGGCCTCTCCATCGTCAAACGCCTCGTGGATACCCTGCACGGCCGCCTCGCGCTTGACAGCCGGCCCGGCGAAGGCGCGTGCTTCACGCTCTCGCTGCCGGTGGCGGAATGAGGAGGTTTTCAGTTTTTAGCATTGCCTTCGGCTGTTTGGCTTCGCCGATCTTCGCTTCGGTTCAGGTTTCAGCTCCGGAACCCGCGCGTGCGCTTGGGGTGGGGAACGGGGAGTAATCGGTGAGGTGGCCCTTTTGGTCGCCCCTCGAGCCGATGGCAACGCCATCGCATCCACAGCAGCCGGGGGTTG
>CAZQUC010000250.1:0-6602 GCA_964596095.1 uncultured Enterobacteriaceae bacterium | reverse complement strand
GCGTCGCGCCAACCCTGGGCTGGAGGCCACAACGCCGTTGGCGTTTCGGAGGATCTGCCGCCTCTGGCCGCAGAGGCGGCTCAACACCTGCCCGCCCGCCGGGCCGGGCTGTCACAGGACGGACCTTCGGCCCGCGTTGACTTCTCAATGAAGGTCAAGAGACGGATTCCCAAACCCTTGGCGGTGCGTCATGATTATAATAATGACCCGGCACCGTCGATGAAGATTTCGGCGCCGGTGATGTGACTGGACAGCTCCGAGGCCAGAAATCCCACCAACGGGGCTACCTGTCCGGCCAATCCCAGCGCGTCCATTTTCGCAAAGGCCACCTGAGCGGCTTTGGAACAGGCATACGCGGTGGCGCCGGGGGTATGGAAAAGGCGCGTGCCGTTGATCGAGGCGATGAGGATGAAGACCCGAAGCCACCACGGCGGACGCGAAGGCGGCAGGCGCTAATCGATCCGCAAATAACGTCCCGACTCCGCCCACTGCCGCAGTTGGTCCAGAGACTGGAGGATGGCCAGTGATTGGGAGGAAAGTTGCGCGCGCAGGTCGTCGGAGAGCGCGGTTTCTGTATCCAGTGTCTCGCGGTAGAGTTGATAGGTGGATGCCTCCTCCTTGCATACCTCCTCGATCAGGATCTGGTCATCCTGGCTGCTGAGCGCCGTTTTGAGGCCCACCCAGGCCCGGTGCAGCGCGCCGGTGACGCTGATCCCGTCATCCACTTCCCTTTGGCCGTAAATGTATTGCAATTGCTGCAAATCCCGGGCGAAATCCTCCCGCATCGATCCTTGGAGGCTGAAGGCGGCGCGGAGTTCCGCCTCCCGGGCCTGCTCCGCGGCCTGGCGGAATCCCTCCCGGGAATCCAGATTGGCCTGGATGAGCGGCTGCAATACTTTGCAGATATGTTGATTGACCTTGTTTTCGTTCGGCGATGGAGCGAGGACGGCGGTTTTCATGGCGGCGATTGACAGGTTGAAGGAAGCTATGGATACGAACTCATTTACACCAATATATTATCACCCTCCGGTGACATGCGGGATTCCAAACGATGGAGCCGGTCGAGGATGGAAGGGAGTTGGCAGGCGTTGATGGGGGCGTAGAAGACGCAGCGGTCGCACACCAGCGCGCCCGCTGGGAGCACCTCCAGCAAGTCCCGGCAGGAAGGGCAAAAAGGGAGGTCTTCGAAACTTCCGTCCCGCCGCCGCCGGAACAGCACGCAACTTTCATTGATGTATTCCGGAACCGCGCGTGATTCGAGGAGAAGACGCAGACGCCGCACCTCGTCGGCCAGCTTCTTTCTCACGGCCTCGGAGTGCTGGAGATTCCGCGCCAACTCCAGGATTTGCCTCTTCAATCGCTCGCAGGTGATGGAAGCTTCGCCGGGAAAAGCCATCTTCGCGTGGAACTCGCTCGGCAACTCCAAGGGTTGAGGTGAAGCAATCATCCCGGGTTTTTACGCGCTCAGCCCCACCTTCGGTCCCATGTAATCTCCCCCTTTCCGCAAGGGATGATTACCTGAGAGGGTCAGCAGCCCCCCAGGGGACGAAAACCTTGCTTGGAGGAATGAGCGCTGAGGGCCACGAACAACCCAGCGCCACGAAGAAGCCGCGCGTGCGCAAAGGAAAGTTGCGCGGTCGGAATCGCGCCGCTCCTTGTCGCAGGTGCCGGCTATTCACCTACCAGAGAGAGGGCCTGCCGGCGCAAACCGGCGCTCATAAAAAGACCGGCACGCTGCACGCGGTCGAACAACGGTGCGGCGGCAGGAATAATGGCGCGCTGTTTTGCGGTGAGAATGACCGCGAGAGTGCCGCGGCACGGAATAGCCAGGCAGGCGGCGGCACGGCGGGCGGCGAGATCATCCAAAATGGCTTCACTGCCTGGATGTCGCTTCGCGGCGGCAAGCACGGCGGATTCCCCTGCTCCCAAGTTGCGGGCGAGGATTTCAGCCGGAATCGACTCATCAGGCACGATGCGCGGAGCACCCATCGTTGCGAGCCAAAGACGAGCCGGATCGGTGGAGGGGCCGCCAGCGATCTCCACCGCCACGGCCTGCGGGACGATGAGAGGACAGGCAAGGGCCTCCAGGAGGTGCAGACAGCCTGCTTTACCCAGAACAATCAACGGGGAGGAATTGACGATCCAGATGTCAGCCACGGGCCAGGACTTTTTTCATTTCGTCCAGTGACTCCTGGAACGGGCTGACGGCGTAGGAGGACATCTCGCGCAGGAAAGCTTCGCGGCTGACACCACAGATTTCGGAGGCCTTGCTTTGAGAGAGATGTCCGGCTTCGACCCACTTCACACAAGCCGCGAGCAGGGTGCGACGGGCGAAATCCGCCCGCGGGAAGGGCAGCGAAGTAAAGGTATCCTCAGGAACTTCCAGAACGAGGGTGCTCATGTTCGATAATAAAAGAACCCGCCGCAAGAGTCAATGGCACAGGCGGTCACCTCAACTCCCGACGCGGCCCAAAGGAAAGTTGCGCGAAGCGCAGGCAAAACGATGATGAAGGCCGGATGCGTGATCGACCTGACGACCCGTTTGTGACCACCCGCTGGACGGTCGTATTGCAGGCCGGCGGCTCGGGTCCGGAAAAGGACGCCTCGCTGGCGACGCTCTGTCGCGATTACTGGCAGCCGGTTTTCGTTTACCTGCGCCGGCACGGGCAGGATGAGGAATCGGCGCGCGACCTGACGCAGGAGTTCTTCGCGCGGCTGCTCGACAAGGAATGGCTGGAGGGGCTGCAACGCGAAGGCCCGAAATTCCGCGCGTTCCTGCTGGTGGCGGTGAAGCGGTTTCTCGCCGTCGAGCATCACCGGCGCACCGCACAAAAGCGCGGCGGCAGCGCGGCGGCGCTGTCGCTGGACACGACCGACCTGCCGTCGCTGGCCGCGGCGGAAGCCACGCCCGAGCAGGCCTTCGACCGCCACTGGGCACTGACGGTCATCAACCGCGCATTGGGCAACCTGCGGGCCGAGGTCGAGGCGGCGGGACGCGGCCGGTTGTTCGCGGTGGTCGCGGAATACATCTCCTCCGAACCCGAACCCGGCGCCTATGACGCGGCGGCCGCGGCGCTGGGGTTGAGCCGCGCGGCGGTGGCCATGGCCGTGCATCGGCTGCGGCTGCGCCTTCGCGAAAAGGTGCGCGACGAGGTCGCCCATACCTTGGCCGACGCGCGGCAGGTCGATGATGAAATGCGCGAATTGATGGCGGCCTTGCGCGGGTGAGCGCAACGGCCCGCGGCTCGGCCTGAATTTTCACCCTTTTTTCACTTTTCGCCGTGATCAGGAACCGGATTTCCATAGGTAACCATCAAAGGCCGCGGCCAGATCCGGATCGCCGCGCCTTTCATCAAGTCGTATCGTGAGTGAAATCTGCGCCATCTGCGGCAGCGTGCTAACCGAGACGGTGCTCGGACGGCAATGCCCGGTTTGTGTGTTCGCGTTTTCGCTGGCGGGCGCGGCGCCGGACACGCCGGCCGGCGCGCGGGCGTTCGGCCATTACGAGTTGCTGGAGGAACTCGGCCGCGGCGGCATGGGCGTGGTCTATCGGGCTTGGGAGCCGCGGCTCGAACGGGCGGTGGCGCTGAAGTTGCTGCTCGCGGGGCCGTTCGCCAGCGAAGGGTTTGCCGCGCGATTCCAGCGCGAGGCCCGCTTGGCGGCGCGGCTGCGGCATCCACACATCGTGGCGGTGCATGATGCGGGCGAGGCGGAAGGCCAGCCGTTTTACACCATGGAATTGGTCGAAGGGAGCAGCCTCTCCTCGCTGGTGCGTGAGGGACCGCTCGACACGGCGCGCGCGGCCGGGTGCCTGCGCCTGGTCGCGGAGGCGGTGGAGCACGCGCACCGCCAAGGCGTGCTGCATTGCGACCTCAAGCCGTCGAACATTCTCCTCACCGCCGACGACCAGCCGAAGATCGCCGACTTCGGCCTCGCGCGGTTATGGCGCGAGGCGCCGGAGGTCACGGTGGAGGGCGCAGCACTGGGCTCGCCGTCGTTCATGGCGCCCGAGCAGGCCGAGGGTCGGCGGGAGGATATCGGCCCCGCCACCGACGTGTATGCGCTCGGCGCCGTGTTGTATCACATGCTGACGGGCCGGCCTCCGCATCAGGGCGGCTCGGTCGGGGAAGTGCTGGCGCAGGTGCGCGCGGCGCCGGTCGTGTCCCCTCGCTTGCTCAATCCCTCGACGCCGCGCGACCTGGAAACGATCTGCCTGAAATGTCTCGATAAGGAGCCGCGGCGCCGCTACCCCACGGCGGCGGCGCTGGCCGAGGATCTCGCCCGCTTCCAGCGCGGCGAGGTCGTGCGGGCACGGCCCGTTCACGCCTTGGAAAAAGCCTGGCGCTGGGCGCGGCGCAATCGCGCGCTCGCCGCCGCCTTGGCGGGACTGGCCGCCGTGTGCCTGACGGGCGCGGGCGCCGTGCTTTGGCAAATGCGGCGCAATCAACTCGAACGCGAGCGGTTGGAGTTGGAAAGTTACGCGACCGGCATCAAGGCCGCGTCGATCGCCGCCGCCGAGGGGGATTTTCCCCTGGCCCGATCATATCTGGCGGCCTTACGTCCCCCACCCCGACGGCCGGACTGGCGAGGGTTCGAATGGCGCTACCTGTGGGCGGCCACCGCTTCCGAAGAAAAACGCCGCTGGCGGCCGCACACCTCCCAGATCACCGGCCTCGCGTTCTCCCCCGACGGCCGGCGGCTGGTGACGACCAGCAGCCTCAACGACAACACCGTGATCTCGGACCTCGACGACGCATGGAACCTGTCCCCGCGCTGGAGGGGTGAGGGCTTCGGCTGGGGGCCGGTTTTCTCTCCCGAGGGCGATCTGTTTCTCGCTTCCCGCGGGCGCGTCCGACTCCTCGCCGCTCCGGAGTGGTCGCCGGTCTGGGAAACGCCGGGCCATCAGACCTCGCTCTCCGCGGACGGCGCCCGGCTGGCGGTGGTGAAGGGCGTGCCCTTTTTCTGGGAAAGCGTGCATGCCACCGCGGAAGTATGGGACGTGACGCGACGGCAACGCCTCATCGAACCCGCCGTGCCGGCCCGCACCGCGGCGCTCAGTCCCGATGGCCGGCGACTGGCGCTGGCCGACGCCGAAGGCCGCATCCGGCTGTGGGACGTGGACGCGGATCGCGAAGTCCTCTCCCTGCCGACCGCGGGCCGGCAACACGCGCTCGCCTTTTCCCCCGATGGCCGGTGGCTGGCGGCGTGCGGGCGCGGCGCGACCTCGCTGTGGGATCTGTCCCGCGAGCCGGTGGCCGTCCGTCATCTGGAGCACCCGTGGCTGACCGTGTGGGCGGTCGCCTTTGCGCCGGATTCCTCCCGCCTGGCCACGACCTGTTCGGACCGGGGCGTGCGGCTGTGGGACACGGACTCCGGCCGCTTGCTGCGGACCTTCCACGGCCATGCCGACGAAGTCTGGAGCGCGGCGTTTCATCCGGATGGCCGGCATCTGGCGACCGGCAGCAAGGACGGCTCGCTGTTTCTGTGGTTTTGCGGCGAGGCGGATGCGCCCGCGCGGAAAATCCTGCCCCACACCGCCTGGCGGGCACCGCTCTTTTCGCCCGCGGATAACCTGGTCACCGGCTTTGTGATCGAGGACGGACAACCCCGCGCGGTGCGGGAGACCCGCGACGGTGGCGAAGCCCCCGGCCCCGCCGGTTGGCGGCCGTGCGGGTATTCCCGCGAAGGCGACCGCCTGCTGCTCTGGGGCAGCGAAACGCCGCCGCTGCGGTGGTGGAATGTCCGCACGCAAGCCTTTGGCGAGGCCTTTGCGGAGGCGGAGCCTTACGACCGGCACTTTCAATTTCAGGCCGGTGTCTCCGAGGATCGCACCTGTGTTTACCAACTGCAAAAAGACGGCCGGCTGCTCGTCTGGGACGCCGCGACCGGGCGTCAACGCCGCGCGCTGAAACTGCCCGCGCCGCAGCACGACGCGGCGGGCTTGGCGTTGTTCGGCGACCGGCGCGCGCTCCTCAGCCGCACCGGCCCGCGCCACGCCTGGCTCATCGACCTCGAGTCGAATCGCGTCCACGAACTGCACGGCCACACCCAGGAATTGAAGGGCGTCGCGCTCTCGCCCGATGGCGCGCTCGCCGCCACCGCCAGCAGCGACGGCGCCGTGCGCGTGTGGGACGCTGCCACCGGCGCGGCGCTCCACACGTTGCTCACCCATCCGGAAAGCACCGCCGATGTGGTGTTCTCGCCCGATGGCCGCACGCTCGCCGCCGTCGGCGTCCATCAATCCATCTCATTCTGGCATCTCGCCACCGGCCGCGAATTGCTCACCATTCCCATGCCCGATGCCGGCAGCTTTCTCGAATTTTCCCCCGACGGCCACCGCCTCGCCGTGACGCGGGAACTCGAAGACGCCGACTCCCAGGCCGGCCTGATCCTAATCGATGCGCCGCCCGTGGATGACGATGGCGTGTCCGCACGTGATCGCTGATGATACTGACTGAATCTCCGTGACGTAAACTCGAACGATCTGCTGTCAGGATGAGATAGGGACAACTCGGAGCGGGAACGACGACGGCTATCGGCTCCGGTCTTTTCGATAGACTCACACACCCGGCAAGCGCGAAGCAACAGGCGGCTATAATTAG
>CAZQUC010000249.1:0-6610 GCA_964596095.1 uncultured Enterobacteriaceae bacterium | reverse complement strand
TTTCATCACCGTGTATGCGGTGGACAGCGAGGCGCACGAGATGGTGCCCTTGCAGCAGATCGGCGCCAATCGGGCGAAGATGGCGGGCGCGGTGCGGCGCATCCAAAGCATGGGCGGCGGCATCTTCGTGTATGAGGGCCTCTCCGCCGCGTGGAAGGCGATTGAGAAAACGCCGGTGGGTCAGCGCCACATCATTCTCTTCTCCGACGCGGCGGATTCCGAGGAGCCGGGACGTTATGTCGAATTGCTGGGAGAGATCACCAAGGAAGGCGGCACGGTCTCGGTCATCGCGCTCGGCACCAAGGCGGACACCGACGCGCGGCTGCTGGAGGACATCGCGACGCGCGGGAACGGTCGCATTTTCTTCACCGACAAACCGGAGGAAGTGCCGTCGATTTTCTCGCAGGAAACCATCGCCGTGGCGCGCTCGGCTTTCATCACCGATGCCACCACCACGCAAGCCGCGCCGGGATGGTTCGAGATTTCCGGCGCGGCGCTGGAGTGGCTGCCGGCCGTGGATGGCTACAACCTGAGCTATCTGCGCGAGCGCGACAGCCAGGCGCTGATGACACAGGATGAATACGCCGCGCCGTTGGTCGCCTTCGGCCAGCGCGGCCTCGGCCGCACCGCTGCGGTGTCCTTCGCGTTCGGCGGCGAGCATTCAGAGCGCATCCGCGCGTGGCCGAAGTATGGCGATTTCCTGCAAACGATGACCCGCTGGCTGCTCGGCGAACAGGCGCCGCCCGGCCTCGGCTTGTCCCATCACGTGGATGGCACCACGCTGACACTCGACCTCCAGCACGACGAATCGTGGGAGCCGCGCCTCGCGGAAAAACCGCCGCGCGTCCTGCTCGCCGCGGGCGCGAATGCCGAGGCCCGGCGCGACCTCACCTGGCGCAAGCTGTCGCCCGGTCATTACCAGACCACGACGGAGCTGGAGGAAGGCGAACTCGTGCGCGGCGTGGTCCAGGCCGGCCCGCACGCGCTCGGCTTCGGGCCGATGACGGTCGGCCATTCCTCCGAATGGGCTTTCGACGGCGCGCGGCTGGAGGAATTGCGCAGCACCTCGGCGGCCAGCGGCGGACGCGAGTTGCTGGAACTGGACGACGCTTGGCGCAGCCCGCCCGCCCGGCAATTCGCCGACGTGCGCACCGGCTTGCTGATCGCCGCCTTGCTCGCCCTGTTGGCCGAAGCCCTCGTCACCCGCACCGGCTGGCGGCTGCCCGAATGGGCATTGGCCTCCCGGAGCCTGCGCCGGGCGCAAAAGTCCGACTCCGCCACCAAGACGCACCAGGAGCGCCTCCGCCCGGCCATGCCTCCGCCCGCGGCGGTCGCCGCGACGAGACCCGCCGCTCCGGCCTCCCCAACTGCCCCGCCGCCACCGCTCCCCGCCGAAGCCGAGGCCCGTCGCCAAAGCCGCTTCGCCCGCGCGAAGAAGCAATAGCGGGACGACTTCGACCGGCGTGGCTTTGGGGCTTTTGATGTTCGAAGGCTTGCTCGCGGCCATCAGCACCGCTCTCCTCGCGCGCTGTCTTCAATCAGCCTTCTTTCCCGCCATCGTTCAGCCGATGGAGCAGGTGAACCAATTCCACGGCGGATCGGGCGCCGAGTTTCGCCATCAGGTGCGAGCGATGGAACTTCACCGTGCGCTCGGTGATGCCGAGTTTCCCGGCGATTTCCTTGTTGAGCAAGCCCACCACCACGAGGTCCAGGACGGCGCGCTCCCGCTCCGTGAGTGCGGCCACCAGCCGGCGCAGTTCGCGCCGCCGCTCGTCACCGGCGCGGCGGGCGCGGTCTTGGCCCAAAGCCCGTTCGATGGCGCGGAGCAACGCCGGCTCCTCGAAAGGTTTGACCAGAAAATCCACCGCACCCGCTTTCATGGCCGCGACGGAGCGAGGCACGGTGGCTTGGCCGGAGAGAAAGATGATGGGACGGGAGCCGCATCGGCGCGCCAGCTCCTCCTGCAAGGCCAGCCCATCCATTTCCTCCATGGCGAGGTCCATCACCAGGCAGCCGGGCCGGGCGGTATCATGCGCGTTCAGGAACGCGCGGGGTGAGTCATACATCTCCACCGTGAAGCCGCGGGAACGCAGCAGATGGCCCAGGGAGTTGAGGAATTCAGGCTCGTCATCGACGAGGTAGATGGTGGCGGCATCGTTCATGCGGCGGGATGGAGGGGGAGTTGGAAGACGAGGGTGAGTCCGGCGGGGCGGCCGTTTTCGGCATGCAGGGTTCCGCCATGATCCGCGGCGATCTGGCGGCAGATGGACAGCCCCAGCCCGAGGCCGGACGGTTTGGTGGTGAAAAAGGAATCGAACAACCGCTCCCTCGCCTCCGCGTCCAGGCCCGTGCCGTGATCGGACACCGTGAGCCGCGCCAGGCCGGACGCTTCGAGGCTGGCCTGGGTGTGGATATCGATCCGGCGGGTGGCGGCCGGTTGTTCCGTCATGGCTTCGCAGGCGTTGAACAACAGATTGACGAGCACTTGCTGGAGCTGCACCGCGTCGCCGCGGACCATCAGCGGCTCCGCGCTCAGGCTGGGGCGGGCCGCCACCTGCCGCGTGGAAAGCTCCCCGCGCATCAACGCCAGCACCTCGCGCGTCACTTCGTTGAGATCCAGCGGCTGGTGTTGCGGCGGATCGCGGCGGATCATCGCGCGCAGCCGCTCCAGCAATCCAGAGGCCCGTTGGCCGGCATGGAGGATGGTTTGCAACAGCTCCCGCACCTCGGGCGGGCCGCCATCGGCCGCGGCGTAGCGTTGGGCGGCCCGGGCGCTGGTCAGCATGGTGGAGAGCGGCTGGCTGAATTCATGACTCAGCGTGCCGGTCAGCTCCCCGAGCATGAAGACACGCGTCAAATGGGTGAGCTCCTGCCGATGGACGGCAAGCTCGCGCTCGGCCAGTCTTCGCCGCCTTCTCTGCACGAGCAGCGCCATGATGAAACCGCTTTGGATGAGGATGATCGCGCCGGCCGCCAGGACACGGCCCCAATAGGCTTCGAAAAAGCCCGGCACCCGGAACAGGACCACACTGCCGGCGGGCAGGTCTTTTTCCTTGATCTTCCACCGTTGCAGTTGCCCCCAGTTGAAGAAGGCTTTGAAGGGGACCACCGTCCCGGAATCTTCGGACTCCCGGCCGGAGAGAACCTGCGCCAGAATGCGGGCCGTTTGCGCCCCCAGGCTGCCGAAGTCAGGGCCGATCCCCCCAATGCCTCCACCCCTAACCATCCGTTCCGCAAACATCGAATAAATCGGCCTGGCACTCGCCGCAGTCATCTTTTCCAACGACTCCGCTCCGAGCATCCATTCCCCCGCTCCATCGCACAAGACACTGGGGGTGAATACGATGGCATCTCTTTCGAGCCCGGCCAAACGGTCAAGCACCTCCGCCATCGGCAAGCCGGACCAAAAATCAAACCCGACCCTGCCGGCAAAAGGCGGGATACCGCTCCTGATCACCGCCTCCCATCCCTTGTCGGTGGGCGAAACCCCGGTGATCACCACCACGCGCCGAACCTCGGGATGAACTTTCAATGCGAACTCCAAGGTGGGGGCGATGTCATAATCCATGCCCGCCCCGTAAATCTTCGGCTCGCTGTTCCACCTGCCCACCTCTGAGGCGCGAATCCCCAGATGCACGATGGGAACGTCCGGAAAAAGGAGCGCGCGATGTTTCGCGGCAAAGCGCAGCGCCGCTTCCGTCACGACGATCACACCTTCCAACTTTTGCGTGGAATACTTCTTTTGCAGGAAATCGGCCACTTCTGTATCATGCCCCGCGTGCAAAAAACGATTCGTGTCCAGCCACTCGACGAAGATCTCCGTGTCACGCCCCAGTTCCGATTTGATCGACTCGACCAAATCTTGGTTCACCTGGGCTACCAAGGGAATCAACGAGTTCTCGCTGTTTACCACCAGCACCTGCCGCTGGCGCTTCTCCGGCTGCGCCAACATCGACGCGCATGTTATCAGGACGCCAAGGCAAACAGCCAGCGACAAACCTCCTGCTCCGAGGGTTTTCCGCTGCCATCCAATCCCATGCTCTTGCCGATGCATAAATAAAATATCCTGCGTCCAAAAATTCACAAAATGATAACCAATTAATAAAAAGAATGTCAACACATATTCACGAATTTTATATTACTGTCTCCTTAAATACCTGATCTGAGGGACAGTTTGCCGGCAAGTGACTATGCCATTATATGAAAAAAACGCTCTGCCGCTTCTTTGGCAAGTTTGTCCGCAGCACCCCCGCCTCCCGCCACACCCATGACTCACATTCAACGTCTTCTGACCCTCGTCCTTGCCGGACCCGCATTACTCGCGGCTGACGATCAGCCTGCCGGCTCCGACGATCTCGCCAAGCAACTCGCCAATCCGGTGGCCAACCTCATCAGCGTGCCGTTTCAGGCGAACTGGGATTCCGGCCTCGGGCCGTTGGGGGAGGGCACCCAGTTCAAGCTCAACTTCCAGCCGGTCATTCCCATCACGTTGAGCGACGACTGGAATCTCATCGTCCGCACCATCGTGCCCTACATCTCGCAGGAGGATGTCTTCAAAGCACACCCGCCCGCCTTTCCCGGCCTGCCGGATAGCCTCCTCCGCCAGATCCCGGCCGGGCAACGCGCCACTGTCGAACGGAAGGCGGAAAAAGCCTTCGACGAGGCGGTGAGAAAACAGCCGGAGGACAAACATCAGGACGGGCTCGGCGATACCACGCAAAGCTTCTTTTTCTCGCCCCGGGAGCCGGTCGGCGGATGGGTGCTCGCGGCCGGCCCCATTTTCCTCTGGCCCACGGCCACCGACGATCTGCTGGGCAGTGAGAAATGGGGCGCGGGGCCGACCGCCATCGCCCTGAAACAGGACGGCCCCTGGACCTACGGCGCTCTGACGAATCACCTTTGGTCCTACGCCGGGGACAGCGCCCGCCAGGACGTGAACGTCACCTTCATCCAGCCCTTTCTTTCCTATATCACGAGCACCAAGACCACCTTCTCGATCAACGCCGAGACCACCTACGATTGGGAAGCGCACCAGTGGAGCATGCCGCTGAATCTCGTCGTCTCCCAAATGTTCAAGATCGGCAGCCAGCCCCTGCAATTCTCCCTCGGAGGACGCTGGTATGCCGAAGGGCCGGACAACGGCCCCGAGTGGGGCCTGCGGGTGGGGTTGACCTTTCTCTTTCCGCAATAAACGACAAATCACCCCGGAAAACCATGAAACCAGCAGCAATCATCGCGCTAGCCTGTGCCATCACATCGGCTCAGGCTCAATCCGTCACCGGCAGCCCGGCGCCAAAATACCAGGCGGCCGTGCCGGACTCCATCCGCACGCCGGATACCGTCGAAACGAAACTGCTCGGAACCCTCAAACTCTTCGACGGGATGCCGAGCGCCGACACGGTGGCGAAGACTTATGACTTCCTGGATGTCGCCCGGGCCGCCGAAACCTTCCTCGCCGGTATTCCTGTGACTTCCGCCTATTCGGTGATGGAAGGGTTCAGGGAAGTCGGCATGCAGACTGGCGATCTCGGCATTTCCGAGGAACTGCTCGACGCCCGTTCGCTGTTCCTGACTCCGAACACTTCGACGGTTTACGCCATGCTGGAGTTCGACGTGAAGGACGGCCCCTTCGTCATGGAAATCCCGCCGGGCGTGCTCGGACCAGTGCAGGACGCGTTCTTCCGCTACGTCGTGGACTTCGGACCGGTCGGCCCCGACGAGGGCAAGGGCGGGAAGTATGTCATCGCGCATCAGAGCTACAAAGGGGAGATTCCTCAGGGAGCCTTCGAAGTCAGGACGCGCACCTACCGTAACATGGCTTTCTTCCGCGTCTTTGTGAAAGACGGCGATCTCGCTGCCGCCACCAGGTCGGTGAAGGCGGCGTTCCGCAGCTATCCGCTGGCGCAGGCCGCCAATCCTCCGGAGCAGAAGTTCCACAACATTTCCGGGAAGAAGTTCAACACCATTCACGCCAACGATTCCAGGTTCTTCGAGGAACTCAACGCCGTCATCCAGTATGAACCTGAGGATGTGCATGATCCCGTGTCACTCGGCCTGTTCGCATCCATCGGTATCAAGAAAGGCCAGCCCTTCGCGCCCGACGAGCGGATGCAGCGGCTGCTTAAGGAAGGCGTGGCCATCGGCAATGCCGCGGCGCGTTCCATCTCCTTCGCGAATCGCGACCGGAGTGTTTATTACTATCCCGACCGCCAATGGTTCGCGTCCTTCGCCGGCACCCACGACTTCATCGACAACAACGCGCTCGATACCGACAAACGCGTGCTGTGGCTCTACAACGCCACCGGCGTCACTCCGGCCATGTCCACACCGCAGGTGGGCACCGGATCGGTCTATCCCATGGCTGCCCGCGACTCCGAAGGAAACTATCTCGACGGCGGCAGCACCTATTCGGTGACACTTCCCGCGCCCATCCCCGTCAATAACTTCTGGGCCTTCACCGTCTATGACGGCCAGACGCGGGGCCTGTTGGAGACGGACCAGAAGGATGCCGGCATCGACAGCAACAACAAGAACCTCCAGGCCAATGCCGACGGTTCCTACACGGTCTGGTTCGGCCCGAAAGCGCCGGAGGGCAAGGCCGGCAACTGGA
>CAZQUC010000248.1:0-6618 GCA_964596095.1 uncultured Enterobacteriaceae bacterium | reverse complement strand
TGGCTTCGACTTTCGCCTCCTCCTCGGAATCGAACGCCTCTAAAAAGAGATCGTCCGCCCGGGCGACAGAGGCGGAAAACGAAACGGCCGCGACGGAGAGACAGGACCTGAAGAAGACGGGGACAAACGAGTTCATGGAGCGGATGGTGGACACAGGACGAGGGTGGCCTTCCCAAGGAGAAAATCCCGCAGCGGAAGGCGGAGAGCCCTTTTTAGCAACCTTCGCACCATTCTGTCAGTAAAAAAAGCGCGCAAGCAGGAGCCCCGGCGTCGCAACCTTTTTTTGCAGCGCGGAAAATTTTTCTGAAACTCAACGAGTTGTCGTGGGTCACAGTTTCAGCCACACCACGCCGGGGAGACGCGTGGGGGGCAGCAGGGCGGCCGTGCAGGCGGCAGCGGTGGCTTTGTCGGGCGCGCCCGCGATGATCGTGTCTTCCAGCACGGCAAAATGGCCGACGATGCCTTTGGCTTTGAGCGCGGCCTTGAGCGCCTTGCTGCTCACCTTGCCCATCTGCTGAAGGTATTGGGTTTCCAACTCGGGGCTCTGGCGCCGGAGTTCCCCGATTTCCCGGGCGAAGTCGCGCCGGGTGGCCGCGGTGCTCAGGTAGTATTTAAGCAGGACGGCGGGATCGGGTGCGGAGGCGGTCCCGGCGGGCAGGGTGGTGATGAGGCCCCGGGTGGCGATGATTTCTTTGGCTTCCTGCTTGAAGCTGGCGCTCATGCTGCCGCCGAAATGCACCATGAGCGGCGCCACCAGCCCATCGGTCACCACATGCCCGCGCCACGGAAGGAGGCGGGTCTCCACATAACAAGGCAGAAAGGGGGTGAAGTCTCCCAGCGGCTGGGTCAGCCCCAGCACCAGATACACGGCGGGCGTTCGCTCCATGCTCATGAGCAGGCAGCCATCCTTGCGCTGTTGCAGCGCCAGGAAGCGGCCGGGGAGCCCGTGCTCCTGCCAGGCCGTGATTTCGCCGAGTTCAGCGTCCGTGAGTCGATGAGGGTTTTGTTCCCGGTAGGCGGCAACATGCGCCGGATCGGCAAAGCCCGCGGTGCGCACGCGCTGCATCACCTTCGGATCATTGTCGTAGGCCAAGTGGAGGCGGGACGCGAAGAAAACGTCCAACATCTGAATGCGGAGGAGGAAGTCTTGGGCGTTATTTGGAGCGAGGATCATGGTGCTTGTTTCCGAAGCTTGGGCGGGGAGCGGCGCTTTCATGCAAGCGAATGTTTAAGGAAGGATGGTCGCGGAGCAATCATCTTGATCGGGAACCGGCTTCCCGGCGCCCGGCCCGCTCACGGAAGCCTCTCCCGCCGCCGCGGGGTCCCAGGACCGCCCGATTCACGAAGGCCCCTTGGCCAACTGCTGGCGCTATCACGCGAGTTCGTCGCTTTTTCGGGTGAGTTTCCGTTTCCGCTTTGGGCAGCTCAACCCGTGCCGCCAGCCATTCCTCATGACTACCCCACACGTCCCATACGACCCTGCCCTGCAAAATCGCTCCCCCCGAAAAATCCGCCGTTCACCGGCGGATCGCCTCCACTCCCGTTGAAAAACTCCTGCGAAAAAAACTCCTTGCGCCGGCGGCCGGGGATGGCACAATTCCGGCCCTTATGGCAAAAACCAGTTGGAAAGAACGCGATGCGCGCAAGCGCCGCACGGTGGAAAAATACGCGACGTTGCGGGCCGAACTCAAAGCGAAAGGCGATTATGTCGGCCTGACGCTGCTGCCGCGCAATGCCAGCCCCACCCGGCTCGTCAACCGCTGCGCGATCAGCGGTCGCCGTCGCGCGTTCATCCGCCGCTTCAAGGTTTCCCGTCTGACGTTCCGCGAAATGGCGCTGCAAGGGCTGATCCCCGGCGTCACCAAATCCAGTTGGTGACATCCCGGTGCTCGTCCGGCGCCGGCGACGGAAAGGGAAAGAATTCCCGTGTCAAACGCTGCCCGTGGACAAACGGGTGGCGTTTGTTATTTTTATTTCCCGCCTGAACGAAGGAGCGTGACCCATGCCCATCTACGAATACATCGCCGCGGATGAAGCGCACTCCTGCCGGATGTGCCGCCAAGGGTTCGAATTGCACCGGCCTCTGGACCGACCGCCGCTGGAGGTGTGCTTTTATTGCAAGCAGCCCGTCAAGAAAGTCATCAGCCGCGTCAACACGCCGAAAATCGCCAAACCACTTTCCATCAGCGACGCCAAGAGCGCCGGCTTCACCGTCATGAAGCGGCGTGATAAGGGCGTCTATGAAAAACTCTAGCCTCCCCTGCCTGATCCGTCCTTCACCTGCCTCCCTGCGGGAGCGGACGGATCGCCCATGATGTTCCATTTCCTCAACTCCCTGCTTGCCACCGTGCCTCCCGCTCCGGAGGGCGGGCCGGTGCCATTGACCCTCGGCGCGTCGCTCGGGCAGATCGCCCTCATCGCCGTCTTCGTGCTGCTCAACGGCTTTTTCGTCGCCGCCGAATTCGCGCTGGTCAAAGTCCGCACCAGCCAACTGGACGAACTCATCGGGGACAAGGCCGCTCCCGGCCGCGCCGCCCGCGCGAAGCGGACGCGATATCTCGTCGATCATCTCAACACCTTCCTCTCCGCGGCGCAGCTCGGCATCACCATTTGCAGTCTCGTGCTGGGCGCGCTGGCCGAGCCCTTCGTGCATCGGCTGGTGGAGCCGTGGCTGGGCACGGCGGGACTCGGGCTCGGGCCGCCCTGGGTGCGCGTCATTTCCTGGACCTGCGCCATCGTGTTCGTCACGGCCCTGCATGTCGTCATCGGCGAGCAGATGCCCAAGACCCTCGCCATCCGCCGCGCGGTCGGCACGTCCTTGTGGGTGAGCGCGCCGCTGCTGTGGTTCGACCGGATGTTCCGTCCGCTCATCTGGCTGCTCAACACCGCCTCGACCAAGCTCCTGCGCTGGATTTTCCGCGTCGAACCCGATGATGGCCACACCAATGTCCACAGCGCCGAGGAACTGCGCCTGCTCGTCGAGGAAAGCGGCGCGCGCTCGGAGGTCACCGCCACCGAGCGCGAAATCCTCATCAACGCCCTCGAACTCAGCGAACGCATCGTCCGCGATATCATGACGCCGCGGGGCGCCATCGTGGCGCTGGACGTGACGAAGGATTTCTCCGCGTTGCTAGGTCTCGCGCTCGACAGCAAGCACACCCGTTTCCCGCTCATCGAGGGGCAGGTCGAAAACACCATCGGCCTCCTGCACATCAAAGATCTGCTCGCCATCGTCCGCGATCCCGAGCCCGACGTGCGCGCCATCGCCCGCGATCTCCATGCCGTGCCGGAGCTGATGCCGCTCGACAAGCTGCTGCGCTTCCTCCTCACCAAACACGCGCACCTCGTGCTCGTCGTCGATGAATTCGGCGGCACCGTCGGGATGGTCACGCTCGACGATGTGATCGAGGAAGTGGTCGGCCCCATTCTCGATGAATTCGACACCGAGGAAAAATCCTTCCAGCGCCTGAGCGACGACGAATTTTTCGTCGATGCCACCCTGCCGTTGCACGAGCTGGCGCTGCTGACCGACCTCAAGTTGGAAAGCGACGAAGTCAGCACCATCGGCGGCTACCTCACCGAAAAAATCGGCCACCTGCCCGGCCTCGGTGAAACCGATGAGATCGACGGCTATTATGCCACCGTCACCCGCACCCACGGCCACCGCCTGGTCCAACTCCAATTCCGTCGTGTGGAACCCGCCGGAGTCGCCGGAAATCCCGGAGAGGAGGAGCCACGCGGGTGAGGTCCGGTTTTATTCAAAAGAATAGGCACCGTCGCCAGCGGATCGCGCCTCCGACCGGCTTTTTTCCACATCCGGCCGCTGGGCTCCCGCCCGCGAGACCCCCGATTCCCCGCTTGCCAGCGCGGAGGGGTTCGCTAAATAACCCGGCTCGTTTCGTTCTCCGTTTCCCCAGCCTGATTCCCACCGCCCGCTTTTTCTCCGCATGAACGCCATCAGCGTCTTTCTCTTCGGCCTGCTTGTGCTAGGCCTGTTCTTCTGGTATTTTGGCACCGAAAATGACCGGAGGAAACGCCTCGCCGGCACCATCCTGTCCGCGGTCGTCGTGCTGTTTTCGCTCTTCGTATTCGTCGCGCCCAAGGACGGACGATTGCTCGAAACGCTGACCAAAGGCAATGAACGCGGCGAAGACGGCCGGCTCTTCGGCAACCTGCCGCTGGGGATCGACCTGAAAGGCGGCAGTTCCTTCACCGTCCGCATCGACCCCGCCAAAGGCTCCGATGGCTCGACCCGTCTCGTCACCACCGACGTGCAGGAGCAGGCCCGCGCCATTCTGGAAAAACGCCTCAATACCTACGGCACCGTCGATATGGCGATCGTCCCGCAGGGTGAGGACCGGCTGGAAATCCAGATGCCCGGCGTGCGCAAGGAGGATTTCGACGCGGTGCGCGAGGTCATCCAAAAAGTGGCCAAACTGGAGTTCCGCCTCGTGCATCCCAACAGCGCGGGCTTGCTGGCGGCGAAACCGCCCGGCGAGCCGCTCATCGAGCCCGGTTTTGTCGAGTTGCCCATGCAACGCGAATCCCTCGACGCCAACGAAGGCGCGCGGCTCCGCGCCCAGGGGCTGACCGCGCTCAGCGGTTACGTGAAGGATTTCACCTCCAAGACAGCCTTCACCCTCCAGGGCAAGAAGGCCGCGGTCGCCGACGACGTCGAATTCACGGACGGCGCGGCGGAGGAACTGGCGGCCGACCGCTACATCGAAGCGACCGGCAAGTTCATCAACGAGGTCTTCCACATCAGCAAGGTGCATTTCCCCGGCTCCATCGTGGTGCGCAACCAGGCCGCCGTCTCCGGACGCGATGTCATCCAGGCCGTGCCGCATTTCGACGTGCAGGGCTGGAGCGTGGGGCTGCGGCTCAACAACGCCGGCGCGGCCAACATGGAAGCCGCCACCCGCGAGAACGTCGGCCGTCAATTGGCCATCCTGGTGGACAACGTGGTCATCTCCGCGCCGCGGATCAACGACGTGCTGCGGGACAATATTTCCATCACCGGCTCCTTCACGGAGACACAGGTGCGCGAACTCGCCAGCGCGCTCAACAACCCGCTGGAAAACCCACTGCAGGTCATCAACGAAAACAGCGTCACCGCCGCCTATGGCGCGGACACCATCAAGCAGGGCATCATCGCCGGCGTGGCCGGGCTGGCGGGCATCCTGCTCTTCATGATGCTCTATTACCGCGCGGCCGGCCTCATCGCCATCTTCGGCCTCATCGTCAATACGACCATCCTCTTCGGCTTCATGGCCGTGTCACACTCGACGCTGACCATGCTGGGGATCGCCGGTATCATCCTCACCATCGGTATGGGCGTCGATGCCAACGTGCTCATCTACGAGCGCCTGCGGGAGGAGTTGAAAACGGGCAAAACCCTGCGCGTCGCCCTGCACGCCGCGTATGACCGGGCGTTCTCGGCCATTTTCGACAGCCACATGACCTCGCTCATCACCGCGGTCATCCTCTTCTGGCTCGGCGGCGGCACCATCAAGGGCTTCGCGGTCAGCTTGACTATCGGTCTGCTCGCCTCGCTCTTCGGCTCGCTGCTCGTCACGCGGACACTCTTCGCGTATTTCCCCAATCTCAAGAAGCTCAACTTCCTCGAACTCATCAAAAACCGCCGCTTCGACTTCCTCAAGCACGCGAAGCTCTGGGTCGGCGTGTCGCTGGTGGTCAGCCTGCTCGCGATCGGCCTGCTCGCCTGGAAACGGGACGCGGCGCTCGGCGTCGATCTCAAGGGCGGCGAGCGCTTCATCGTCCACGATCATCCCCAACTCACCGTGGAGGCGGTGGAAAAGGCCGCCTTTGCCGTCGATCCCAGCACGCTCGTGCAGGCGAAAACCACGCTGCAAGGCGGCAACTTCCTGGAAGTCCGCGCCACCGAAGGCCAGGGCGCCGCGGTGTTGGACGCCATTGAAAAAGCCACCGGCGAAGACCTCAGCGACGCGCGGGGCAACATCGAGATCGTCGGCTCCCAGATCGGCTCCGAGATGCTCTGGACCTCCTTCCTGGCCTTGCTGGTGGGGATTCTCGGCATCCTGGTTTACCTCACCGTGCGCTTCGAGTTCGCCTTTTCCCTCGGCGCGCTGGTCGGGTTGTTCCACGATTTGCTGGTCTGCCTCGGCGCGCTCATCCTCACCGGGCGGGACATCAATCTCCTCCAGGTCGGCGCGCTCCTCACCATCGCCGGGTATTCGGTCAATGACACCATCGTCATTTTCGACCGCATCCGCGAATACTTCCACAGCCACACGGGCAATCTGCGGGACATCATGAACGACGCGATCAGCAGCACGCTGAGCCGGACCCTGCTCACCTCCGTCTGCACGCTCATCACCGTCATCTTCCTGTATTTCTTCGGCGGTCCCGCGCTGAGCGATTTCTCCTTCACCATCGTCGTCGGCATCCTCATCGCGACCTACTCGTCGATCTTCATCGCCGCGCCGATCGTGCTCTGGTGGGTGCAGGCCCGCAAGGTGGATCTCCGCAAGGACGTGCTCGACGCCGCCGCCGCCCGCGCCTTGGCCGACCAAGGCATCGAGCGGGAAGTAAAGACGAAGGCGTGAGGCGGCCGAGTCCCTCCTCCACGGGAGGACT
>CAZQUC010000247.1:0-6624 GCA_964596095.1 uncultured Enterobacteriaceae bacterium | reverse complement strand
CCAACTCCGGCACGGTGCAAATCGGTTATTTCAACACATTGACCGACGCAACCATCCCTGGTGCTTCCTTGGACGCAATTGTCGCGGATTTTGTTGCCTTCGGAGCCAGCAATGTAATCGGTGACTTGGCGCAAGGTGCTTTTGATACCGAAAAAAGTCTGTCCACAGCCGAGGGAAGCCCATTCATTGGTAAGTCTATTTATGTGCTGATTGGTAGTGGCAACACTCTGGCTACGTCCGCATATTACGGGATAGCCAAGGACAACGACACCATTCCGCAAGACAATCCCGCTTCAGAAGCCTTGGTGAACTTGACGGAAGCAGCCAATACCACTTGGTTGGTTGGTTCGCTGGGAGAGTCGAAGGCCATCAATGATGGTATTTTCAGCGGTAACTTTGCTACCTTGAATTTAGCGCCTTCAGAGGTTATCCCTGAGCCAGGCAGCGCCTTGCTGATGTTGAGTGCCGTAGGCATGATGGTCCGGCGGCGGCGTTCCAGCTAGCTTGGATCGTAGCTAATTTCAGTATCATCCATCAAAGCCACCGGCATACAGCTGGTGGCTTTGTTTTGAGTCGTTTTAGCTGGCATTTGGACATTGCAAAAATTGATATAATTTGTAAAAATGAATATACCCTCTGCAATCATCACATTGATACAAAGGAGTAGGAATTGGGTTGCGTTTGTTGCGCTTTGTTTTTGCTTTAATACAGCATCAGCCGCCAACATTCGGGTGGTGAACTATACCGATGATTTGACCCGGTTCGTGCCGGTTGCCAGTCCGTTTTCAGGGAGGCTTATGACAGCCAACTCGGGAAGTGTCCAAATAGGATATTTCAACACCTTGACCGATGCGACCATTCCCGGGGCTTCGCGACAAGCGCTTGCGGCGGATTTTGTTGCCTTCGGAGGCAGCAGTGTCATTGGTGATTTGGCACAAGGGGCTTTTGACTCCGAAAAAAGCGTGGTCACTCCGGAAGGCAGCCCTTTCATTGGAAAATCGATTTATGTGCTGATAGGCAGCGGGCCTACCTTCGAAACTTCCGAGATTTACTATATCGCCAAAGACAACGATACGTTCCCTCAAGACAACCCCGCCTCCGAGGCATTGGTCAATTTGACGGAAACTGAAAATACCACTTGGCTGGTCGGGGCGCCGACGATCAGCGTGCGGATTGATGACGGTATTTTCAACGGAGAATTTTTGGCAATCTCAGTTGAACTAATTCCGGAGCCTGGTTCTCTCGCGTTGCTTATTGGTTCAATGGGAATTTTCCTCCGCCGCCAACGGGGAGCCAATAGAGATCGACTGCTTTTGATTGACGTTGACGGCGCTGCTCGCCATGAAAAGCATCTTCTATGAAAAGTGCTGTTCTTGTTGTCTGCTGGTGGCTGGCTGTGGGCTGTGCTGTGGTTCTCGGCCAAGAGTTTCAATTTGATGAAAGCCGAGCGAAGAAAATCTCTGCCGCAGCCGCTGCATATGAAAGCAAGCTGAAGTATGAAGGGAAATACAGCAGTATTTTCGGGATCGTTCCGCAGGAATATGATCTTGAAGGTGAAGATATTAAGAAGTTGGCGATCTTTCCGGGGAAAGACCCAGGCAGTTTGAAGATCAAGGTGCGATTTGGAGAGGCTAGGCAGGTCCTCAAAATCCCGGATCAGATTCCTCAAATCGAGAGTTACCCTTTCGTATTGCAAGGGAAACATATCCTTCTGTCAAATAATGAAGGTGAGTGGACGGCGAAACTGGCGGAGGAAAGCTCCGATCCCGTTTCCTCCGAGATGAAATTAGAGTTGGATCGCTTTGCCCTCCGGTTTAATCCGGAGACCCATCCTTTGTCGGGAAGAGTTTATCGGCTGCATCAGTCACAGACCATTGATTTGGACAAGATGCTGCAGTTTCTTGGTTATCTGGAATTGGGTGATGTTCATGGCAACGCGCAAGCCGTGCTGCTGGCGGACAACGACGGAGCGCCGGTATTCGGCTTGAAGATTAAAGCCGATTTCCAATCAGGGAAAGAATTACGGCTCAGGACCATCGAACTTGAAGCGGAAGGAAAACTGACCTTCATGGACACTGAGCTGTCAAGGTATGAATTTCAATTGGGCGGAATTATGAATATACATGGCACAAAATCTCTGGCAGACGGACGCAAGGTTCCTTATAGTTTGATTGCCAAAATGGAATACAACGCCGCTCAACAACCAGCCGATGCCGGGCAGAAATGAGACGGATGTGGGATCTGAGTTCCGCCATAAAGTTCCCGGTTTCCATGGAGAATGATGTCCGCTTGTCTTTTTGATTTCCGTGGGAATGAATTGGTGCAGCTGCCGGACACGGCCATTTTCGGGCGCCATGAGGATTCGACCATCCGGCTGCCGGATGTGCGGGTGTCGCGGCGTCATGCGATGATCCGCCGGCAGGATGAGGATACGTGGTGGTTCTACGACTTGGGGAGTTACAACGGTTCGTTCCTAAACGGGCGGCGGGTCACCACCACCAGCCCGCTGGCCCATGGGGATGTGATTACGATCTGCGAAACGCACTTCCGGTTTCTGCTCGAGTCGCCTGCTCCCAAGCTCAATGGACGGGGTTCGTCAGCGCCAGCGAAATTTGGAGATGCGCGAGCGCAAGCGGTTGGTGCTTTGGCAATGGGGAAGTTGGAGAGGGAAGGGGAGTCCGCGGCGGAGGGGCCGGAATGGGTGGTGGCGCCGATGATCGTGCTGGTCAGCGATATCAAGGGATTCACCCGACTGTCCGAACTCCTGGCCCCGGAGGATCTGGCCCAAGCCATCGGGACGTGGTATGGGGAATGCGAGGCGATTCTCGGCGAACATGGCGCTTCCATCGATAAATTCATCGGGGATGCCGTGCTGGCTTATTGGACGGATGTGTCGCCTCATGCCCGCGCCCGGGCGCTCGATGCGTCGAAAGCGCTTCGGCAAGCCACTTATGGCATCCACGATTCCATGCGGCCGATTTTTGATGCGGTGGAAAGAGAATTTTCCTGCGGGGTCGCCGTGCATGTGGGTGATGTCTCACACGGAGAGCTCGCGCCCGGCACGCTCACAATGTTGGGGGATGCGGTCAATACGACGTTCCGGATTCAGAACCTGACGCGCTCTCTGGGGTGCGATGTGCTGGCGAGCGGAGATTTTTTCCACGTGCGTCCGACGTGGGATCAGGGGAGGGCGTATGCCACACCGCTGGGGTTTCATGAGCTGCGCGGGCGCTCCACTTCGATCGAATTATTTGCGGTGGACAACAGCCCTCGTGACTTCGAGTGAAGGGGAACCGACATGGCCGGAGCCACACTTCCAGAGACAACGTCGCAGAGCGCCCGGCGTCCCGCCAAAGAAGGCTGGCCGGGGATCTTGCTGACGGCGGCGGTCTGCGGCGGAATCCTCTGGTGGTGGTTTTCGCCTCCGGCCGGGGATCCATGGAGAGGGCGTGATCCGCGGCCATGGCTGGAAGAGGCGCGTGCCGCATGGGCGGAGGGGGTTCCGTCGCTGGAAATTCGCCTGCACGTGATCCTGATCAGCGAGGCATGGCGCGCCCGTGGCCGGGAGGCGGACGCCGCCGTCGTGGAACAACGCTGGCTTCCGGCTTCATGGCGCGAAGAAAAGGAGTCCGGCGTCGAGCCGGAGGAGCCGCTGCCGTCGCCGCCGCCCGATTTCCCGGTGGAGTGGACGGAGCCGGACGAGGTATCGGAACTCCCGCCTCTGTTGCAGCGGCCGGAATCGCCGGCTTTGGCCCCGGTGCAGAGCCTCCTGGAGGAAGCCTCAGCGGCTTTGGACCTGCTGGAAATCGACCACGCCCGATCTTTGCAGGGGCGTGCGGCTGCCGCCGCGACCGCTCTGGCGAAGTCCGACCGCGACACGGCCCGCTGGCTGGTGTTGGCCGCGCACACGCGCTCCGGTTTTGTGGAGGATGCGACCCGGCTCCGGGGAGAATTGGGCGAAGCGCCTGATCTTTCCACGCTTCCCGCCTGGTTGATGGCGGAACTGCTGCGCGCGGACATCATCGCCCCCGTGCTTTCCTGGTGGCGCGCGCGGACGGACGACGATCACGAAGCGTTGGCTCTCCTGCGCTACTGGAGGGCGCTGGCCCGCCTTCAGGCTCACCGGCGGGAAGACACCTCACTCTCCAAGTGGGGCGTCGCGGCCGATGCGTCACGGAACCCTGGCGACGACGAACCGGTCCCCGGCAACCTCGCTCGTCTCCGCTCGTTGGTCGAGACCGGCGATTTTGCCACGGCCGCCCGTCTGGTAGAACAGCAGCCGGCGGGGCCCCACCGGGCCACCGCCGCCGTGGAGCTGGCCCGGTTGCTGGTTTGGCGGGGGCGGGAGGAAAATGCGCTAACGGAAAGGGGAGGGGACCAGTGAAGTGGTATCCGCTGTGTCCCATACGCCCAATAGGCCCGATATGGCCTATTGGATCTTTGTGATCTTCCAAAGACTGATTTCCGCCCGGCACGGTGGCCCGTCCTCATGCGCCATGCGCATCCGCGCTTGCCCTCCGGCGGTCCCGCCCTGATAGGTGCGCGCCGTTTTTTCACGATGTCCGCCTCCGTGCCAGCCTCCCCCAGCAAACCCGCCGTGTTCGCCCGGCGGTTGGGCAGCACGTTGGGGTTGTGGGGCGTGATCGCCTTGGCGGTGTGGAGCGGGCATTGGGCGGTCTTGTTCGCCATCATCGCAGGACTGGCGGCGTTGGGCCTTTGGGAATGGAGCCGCCTGTTCGGCCCCTTGCTGCCCGGACCGCAGCGCGTGTGGCTCTATTTGGTGAGCGCGGTCTATGGCGGGTTGGTGCTGTGGCGGACGAAAACCACCGGCACGGGGGAACTGGGGGCGCCGGAAACCGTGGCGGTGCCGACCTTGTTGTTCGGGTTGTTCGCGCTGACGCTGGGCCGGCCATTGGAAGGCCGGGACACGCTCTGGCGGCTGTTCGTGGCGTTGACCGGGTTCATCTACGTGCCGTTTCTTTTCAGCTTCGCGTGGCGGCTGGTGATTTTTCCCGCTTGGGAGGGCGGCGCGTTGCCCGGGGTGGCGTGGCTGCTCTTCGTGGTCGCGGTGACCAAATTCACCGACATGGGGGCGTATGCCGTCGGGGTCGTGCTCGGCCGGCACAAAATGATCCCGCACATCAGCCCTGGCAAAACCTGGGAAGGGTTGGGCGGCGCCTTCCTCGGCGCGCTGCTGGCCGCGCACGGATCGGTGGCCTGCTTCGGCGACCATTTGCCCGGTCTCACCCACGGCCATGCCACCGTGCTGGCCTTTCTGCTCGGGGCCATCACCGTGGTCGCCGACCTTGCGGAATCCGTGCTCAAGCGCTGCCTGGAGGTCAAGGATTCCGGCCAACTGTTGCCCGGCATCGGCGGCGCGCTCGATCTCATCGACAGCCTGCTCTTCACCCTGCCCGCCGCGTGGCTGTATTTCCACTGGCTTGCTTCCATCCCATGAGTGTTTCCCGATCCATCTCCGGCGCCGCACCGAAACGTGTCGTGGTGTTAGGCGCGACCGGCTCCATCGGCACGAGCGCGCTCAAGGTCGCCCGCGATTTGCCGGAACGCATGACCCTCGTCGGCCTCGCCGCGTGCCGCAATGCGGAAGCCCTGGCCGCGCAAGCGGCGGAATTCGGCGTGCGGCATGTCGCGCTCACCGAGGACGCCGCCGCGGCACGGGCGGAAGGTCTGTTGCCGGCCGGCACGCATCTGTATCGCGGGGAGGACGGGCTGGTCGAACTGGTGCGGAATGCACAGGCCGATCTCGTGCTGGTCGCCATCGTGGGCACGGCGGGGCTGCGTCCGGCCCTGGCGGCCATCGAAGCGGGGTGCGATCTCGCCGTGGCCAGCAAGGAAATCCTTGTCATGGCGGGCGAGGCGGTGATGGGCGCGGCGAAGGCGAAAGGCGTCCACGTCCTGCCCGTGGACAGCGAGCACAACGCCATTTTCCAATGCCTGGAAGGCCGCGATCCCGCGAGCGTCTCGCGGCTGCTGCTCACCGCCAGCGGCGGCCCTTTCCGCACCTGGCCGGTGGAAAAGTTTGCCGACGTGACGGTCGAGCAGGCGCTGCGGCATCCGACCTGGGACATGGGCCGCAAGATCACCATCGACTGCGCCACCCTCTTCAACAAAGGACTGGAAATGATCGAGGCCTGCTGGCTCTTCGACGTGGAAATGGCGCGCATCGATGTCGTGGTGCATCCGCAGAGCCTCGTGCATTCGATGGTGGAATTCGTGGACGGCTCCATCCTCGCGCAGCTCAGCAGCTCGGACATGTGCTTTCCCATCCAATACGCCGTGACGTGGCCCGAGCGCACCCGCAGCAGCCTGCGCCCGATCGATTTCGCCACGCTCGGCCAGCTCACCTTCGAGGCCCCGCGGGTGGAGGATTTCCCCGCCTTGCGCCTGGCCCGCGAGGCCGGGACCACCGGCGGCACGCTGCCCGCCGTGCTCAACAGCGCCAACGAAGTCGCCGTCGAAGCCTTCCTGCACCGCCGCTTGAGCTTCCCGCGCATCTGGGGGGTGGTGGAGGAAGTGATGGCGCGCCATCACGTCATCACGCATCCCTCGCTCGACGATCTCCTGGCCGCCGATGCCTGGGCGCGGCGCACCGCGGCGGCGTTG
>CAZQUC010000246.1:5470-6628 GCA_964596095.1 uncultured Enterobacteriaceae bacterium | reverse complement strand
GATCCCCAGCAGCGACTCCAGCGAGGCGCGGATCGCGTCCATGAGGGGATCGCTGGTGGCGCGTTTGTCGCGGGTGGCTTCCACCGGGAGGGCTTCGCCCACGGAAAGGGTGAGGCGCATCGGGCGGTGGACGGTCGGGGCGGTCTGGCCGAAGGCTTCTTCGTAGCGGTCCACCGTTTCCACGAGGCGGTCGGGGCCGGGCGTGGCGCCGAGGTAATCGGGTGGAAAATGAAAAATCTGCTGCGCGGCTTCGAGATCGAAGAGCTGCCGCCAACGGCGGGCGCGCTCTTCCTCGGACACGCCGCCGGCGACGAGGTCGGGTAGGATGGCCTTGCGTAGCGTCTTCACCCGCTGGATCACGTCGGGATCTTTGGCGCGGCCCGGCGGCAGCCATTCGGCTTCCAGCGGCTCCAGCACGCCGTTGAGCAGGGCGGCCAGCCGCTCGGAAACGGCGCCGTCGCGCGAACGGCCGTGATATTCCACTTCCTTCATCGCCAGCAGCGCGTGGCCGAGGCGGACGACGCGCTCGCGCACGGCAAGGCCCGGGCGCGGGCGCCAGGAGAGTTGTTTTTCCAACTGGTCGAGCACCGGCGAAAGGCTGGCTTCCAAGTCGCCGGCGAAATGATAGCGCAACGCCACCGGATGCACGACGACGCGGCCGGGCGTGGCCAGCGCCGCGCGTTGCTTGGCTGCCGAGCGGGCGAGGAACGACACGCCGTCCTGGAGATTGATGAGCCGGTCGTTGGTGCGCGTGATCACGCCCTCGGGGAAGACGACCAGCGGCCGCCGCGCGTGGGTGAGGATGTCGATGGCGGTCTTGAGTGCCTCGCGGTCGGTGCCTTCGCGGTTGATGCTGAACGCGCCGACCCGTGGGAGCAGCCAGTTCTGCGCCGCCGAGGCGCGGAAGGCGTGGGCGCTGGCCATCATGTAGAACGGCTGCCGCAGCTCCCGGCACAAAAGGCCGAGCGCCATCGGATCGGACATCCGGCAGTGGTTGGGCGTGAGGAGAATGCCGTGCCCGGCCGCGAGCGAGGCGCGCAGATGCTCCAGCCCGCGGAATTCCACGTGCTCCAGTCCCCAGCAGCGGCGGAGGTAAGACGGCAGCCACGACATGACGAACCACGGCCAGAAGCGGCTGTCGCGCGGCGGGCTGAAAAC
>CAZQUC010000246.1:2274-5370 GCA_964596095.1 uncultured Enterobacteriaceae bacterium | reverse complement strand
GGCGATGGATAAATGGCAACCACGAGATCGATTGGATCAATCGCTCCGTCCTGGTTTTTGACGAAGTTGCTGGGCTTCGTGTCATAGACCAGCACTTCATCGCTCGCCCGATACCACGAGAGCACGGAGGCAATTCCGCGGCCCAGCATGCCTTTCGGCAACTGCCGGAAACCGGCTGCGGCCAGCCATTGCTGAACTTCCGGCATCGAAGGGGCCTCACCCGCCAGCCACGGCTGCGCGGTATGAAGCACCGGGCCGCCATACCCTCCTGTCGCAATCCCCGTCAACCCGATGGCGTCGCCAAACACCGCGTTTTGCAGGCCAAGCCGCCACAGATATTCAGAGGGGAGAGCCGGGCGTGTCGTCAGCTTGCGGTTTTCCGACCATTCATCCTGATCCAGCACCAACCCATATCGCTCGTTGTTGGTGGCTTTGAGAGCCATTCCCGTAGCGGCTTCGTGATGAACACGATGCTCTCCCTCGTCGGCTATGAAGCGACCACGCAGGGAGCAGGGACGGGTGGCGTCTCTGAGAAGGGCTCGCTGTTCGCGGGCTTGGGCTTCGCGCCATTGGCGGCGAGGCTGGCCGAAACCTGCCGTTGGGCCTCCTCGAAGGAGATTCTCGGCTGCGACAAGCGTCTCCGGCGCGATTCCTCCGGGGAAAATGGTTTCATTGACATGGCCGGAAAGAATACTCTCCCGCGCCCGCAAGGCAAGCGCTTCCACCGCTGGGGAGCGGCCCGGCGAAGGCGCATCATGTGAGACGGTTTCCTCAGATGATGACATGTTGTCCATATTGAGCGTTATCTCACCCTCGTCAACCGCCGCCGCGGGCCACCCTGCTTCGTCGCGTTGGCCTTGCCGGCCCCGGCTTGACGACGCAAGGGGCTGGTTTATGGCAACAGCACGATGTCCGACACCAAGCCCGCGCCGCGCCGAGGCTCCGGGGCGCTGAAGCGTGCCGGGCAAGGGGCCGTCTATGTCGTGTTCCGGGCGCTGGAAACCCTGCTGCGGCTGCTGCCGCTGAAACTGGTTTTCCGCCTCGGCCAAGCGGCTGGCTGGTTGGCGTGGGCGCTGGGCGGCTCTTACCGCCGGCTGGTGCGGCACAATCTGCGCCTCGCGTTCGGCCGCGAAAAAACGGAGCCGGACCTCGCCGCGCTGGCCCGCCGTCATTTCCGCACCCTCGGCGGCAACCTCTTCACCAGCCTGAAGCTGCCCACCATGCCGCTGGCGCACATCGACCGGGTGGTCGAGATCGAAGGGTTCGAGCACGTGCAGGCCGCACGCGCCGCCGGCCGGGGGTTCATCTTCGCCATCTGCCATCAGGGAAATTGGGAACTGCTCGCCCAGCGGCCGGACATCTGCGCGGGCTCGGCGCAGGGCACGCTGTTCCAGCCGTTGAGCAATCCGTTTTTGAACCGCCATGTCATGAAGCTGCGCGGGCGGTTCGGGTTCCAATTGTTCGACCGGCATGATGGATTCCATGCGCCGGTCAAGTTTCTGCGCGACAATGGCGGGCTCGGCGTGCTGGTCGATCAACACGCGGGCGACGCCGGCGTGTGGGCGCCGCTCTTCGGCCGGCTCGCCTCCACGACGAATCTCGCCACCTTGCTCTCACGCCGCACGGGCGCGCCCATCCTGCCGCTGGGCGTGGCCACCACCGGTCCCGCGCGGTGGAAGATCACCATCGCGCCGCCCTTGGCCGCGCCGCCGGATCGGGCCGTCACCGCGCTCAATGCCGCGCTGGAGAAGCTCATCCGCCGCTCACCCGCGGATTGGTTCTGGGTCCACAATCGGTGGAAAACCCCGCGGCCGGATTTCCTGCTCGCGCGCGTCAAACGCGGCCTCGAAGGACCGCCCGACGCCGCGACACAGCCGTTCGAGATCCTGCTGCGCGCGCCGAACTGGCTGGGCGACGCCTGCATGGCGCTGCCCGCGGTGCGAGCCTTCAAACTCGGCCGGCCCGACGCCCGCGTCACCGTGCTCACGCCCGCGAAGCTCGCCGATTTTTGGCGCGCCGTGCCGGAAGTCGATGCCATCATCGGCAAGGACGGCGGCGAAAGCGTGCTCTCGGTGCGGAAAAGAATCCGCGCCACCGGCACGCGCTTCGACGTGGCGGTGCTGCTCGTCGAATCCCCGCGCGCCGCGCTGGAAGTCTCCGGCTGCGGCATCCCGCGCGTGGTCGGTTACCACGGACGCTGGCGGAAGCGATTACTGAACCAGATCATCCCTCCCGCGCGGCCCGGCCCGCTGCGTCATCACGTGCATCATTTCCTGCGCGTGGCGGAAATCTGTGGCGCGGACGTCACCACCCCCGCGCTCTTCGCGCCCCTGCCCGTCCGTCCCGCAAAAATGAAAACCAAACCCGGCCCGGCGCGCCCGCCGCTGCGGCTCGGCCTCTGCGCCGGCGCGGAATACGGCCCTGCCAAACGCTGGCCGCTGGAGCGCTTCGCTGCCACCGCGCGTGCCGTGCGCGAGGCCACGGGCGCGCAGTGGACGCTCGTCGGCGCGCCGGCCGAAACCGCGCTCGGCGCCACGCTCGCCGGCTTGATCGGCCCCTGCCGCAATCTCGTCGGCAAGACCACGCTCGCCGAACTCTGCGCCGAGCTGGCCGCGCTGGATCTCCTGCTCACCAACGATACCGGCACCATGCATCTCGCCGCCGCGTTGGGCGTGCCCGTGGTCGCCGTCTTCGGCAGCACCGAGCCGGCCTGGACGGGACCGCTCGGCGACCGCCACACCGTGCTCCGCCGCCATGTGCCGTGCAGCCCGTGCTTCCGCCGCGAATGCCCGCGCCCGCACGAGCCCTACCGGTGCTTTGTGGAAATCTCCCCGGAGGACGCCACGCGCGCAGTCCTCACCGCGGTCGAGAAATATCGGAAAACGCCGCCCGCCGAACCCGCGCTCGCGGCGGCCACGAGCGCCTCGGCTCCCTCACGAAAACGCCGCCGGAAGCGATGAACGAGCGAGCGGACGACAAAGATTTTGAACCACGAATTTCACGAATTGACACGAATGAAAAGAGCCACGGCCGAGGCCAATGAATTTTCATTAACTTATTTATTAACAGAAGATTTCTAATATTCGTGTTATTCGT
>CAZQUC010000246.1:0-2174 GCA_964596095.1 uncultured Enterobacteriaceae bacterium | reverse complement strand
ATTCGTGGTCCCTCTTTCCGCGCGCCCTCCGCAACCCGCACCCACCATCCGCCTCATGCCATGACGATGTTCCTTCGCCAACTCGGAGGGGAATTGGTGAAAATGTCCGCGCGCAAGCGGACTTATGTCGGCTTCGGCGCGTTCCTGGCGCTGGAGGCGGCACTGGTGTGGATCCTCAACACGCCGCAGGCAACGCGGCATTTCTCGCGCCTCATCGAAGGCGCGGGCTCGGCGTTCGAGGGGTATTGGTCGATGCTCACGCTGGGCTTGCTCATCATCAATTGGACGGTCTTCCTGCTCGGCGGCATTTATCTTTCGCTGGTGATGGGTGACATCGTGGCCAAGGAAACCGAAGAGGGCAGCCTGCGCCTGTTGTTGAGCCGGCCGATCACCCGCCTGCGGTTGCTGACGCTGAAATACACCGCGGGCGTCATCTACACCTTCGCACTCATCGGCTTCATCGGGCTGACCGCGCTGGCCGCGGCGGCGGTCAACCGGGGGTGGGGCGGCGGCCTCTTCGTGTGGGGGCCGGAGCAGGGCGTGTTCGAGATGTATCCCTTCGCGGAAGGCCTCCGGCGCTATCTCCTGGGGCTGCCGCTGCTGGCGCTGAGCACGCTCAGCATCTCCTCGCTCGCGTTCATGTTCTCATGCTGCAAGATCAAGCCCGCCACCGCCGCCATCCTCACGGTGACGGTCACGCTCGTGGACATGATCCTGCTCCTGTTGCCCTTCGCGACCGGCTACCGCGCCTACTCGCTCATGGACCACATGGCGGTCTTCATCAAGCTCTTCGCCGATCCCGTGCCGTGGCCCGATCTGGCCCGTGGCTACGCCTTCCTGCTCGGCCTCGACGCCACGTGCTTCATCCTTGGTTGGTGGGTCTTCCAGCGCCGCGATTTCAAGTCGTGAAGCAGAGCCGGGACTCATAGGGTCCGTTCCTGAAACGCTCTTCAGCAAATACTCCTGTTTGGTTTTGCAGGGGCGAATGTAGGCTGCGGGGATGAAACGGTTCACGCATTTCGTTTTGGTCGTTTGGCTGTCAATGGCGGGAGGGGCGGCCGGGGCCGATGATGACTGGAAGCCGATGTTCAATGCCGACGACTTCGAGGGGTGGGTGAATGTGAATGGCGCGCCCGAGACGTGGCGCATCAAGGACGGCGTGATTTCCTGCACGGGCCGGCCCATCGCCGCGCTGCGCACGGCGCGGTTATACGAGAATTTCGAAATGGAACTGGAGTGGCGGCATTTGCAGCCCGGCGGCAATGCGGGGATTTTCGTGTGGGCCTCGGCGCTGCCCGCGGTGGGGCAGCCGTTTCTGCGCGCCATCGAGGTGCAGGTGCTGGATAACGGCTACGCGCCGAAGGATCAGAACAAGTGGTTCACCACCCACGGCGATGTGTTTCCCATTCATGGCGCGTCGATGACGCCGATGCGTCCGCAGACGCACGAGGGCGATCCGAACCGGTGCTTCCCTAGCGAATTCCGCAGCCGGCCCGCGCCGGAATGGAACCATTACCGCCTCGTGGCAAACAACGGGTCGATCCGCTTGTCGGTGAATGGCAAGGAGGTTTCCGGTGGTGACAATTGCCACTGGCGCAAAGGTTATCTCGGCCTGGAAAGCGAAGGCTCGCCCACCGAATGGCGCAATGTTCGCATCAAGGAACTGCCTGGCTCCGGCGCGACCTTCGCACAAACGGCTCCGCACGATGGCGGCTGGCGGCGGCTCTACAACGGTGCGGATTTGCGCGACTGGAAACAGGAGAGCGCCGACGGCACGACGGCCTGGCGAGCGGACGATTGGGTGCTGCATGCGCCGCGACAGAGCCCGGCGCCGCGGTTGACGACGGAGGCGGCTTTTCCCGACTTCTGGATGATCGTGGACATCCGGCGGCCCAAGGAAAGCGCCGCGTCCGCGCCAGCGCCGACCCTCCTGATCGGTGGCCCCGAAGGCGTCATGGTCCCCCTCGCGAGCACGCCGGGCGTCTGGGAACGCCGAATGATCCGCGTCAGAGAAGGCCGGGTGCGAAGCTATGATTTCCTCAGCAACAAGAGGCTGACGGACGCCCCCCTGCCCGCCGGTATCCCCACGCCCACACCGCTGAGCCTGATCCCGGCCGAGGGCGAGGAAACAAGTTTTGCCAACATCTTCATCAATGAGGGAAAGTGACCGCGCC
>CAZQUC010000245.1:0-6643 GCA_964596095.1 uncultured Enterobacteriaceae bacterium | reverse complement strand
TGAAGCCATGCTCTTGGGCGGCTTCGCCTTCCCACCACACGTAATCGGCGGCCGGAAGCGGCGAGAGGGCAAGGGCAAGGCAAGCCGCGGCTCGCCGGAGGACCGCCGGGAACGCGGGTTTCGGAAGGGAAGCGAAGCCGGACGGAGGTGACGGATGGAGGCGAGCGGGTGTGGGTTTCATGGAGCTTGCGTGATGGTGACGTGGTGAGACTGTTATGAATAGCATTCGGTTAAGGCGTGTTTCTTGTTTCGCCCCTTGAGGGCTTGGATGTTTTTGATGGCACTGACCCAGGGCGGCGCGGCTTTGGCCGCTTGCCCTGGGCTATCATCATTCGCCCCGTTGGGGCTTAACCGAGTGCCATTCGGGACTATCATTTTGTCGGGACTCCCGAGCGGGGATAATTTGTGGCGACTTCCCAAGCGGTCTTTTTGAAATACTTCGCCTGCGCCGGGCTGAGCGTGTCTTCTTTCTTCGCCAGTTTGTCGGGGAGTTCCTTCGGATCGCGCTGGTAGATCACGGCATAGACGAGACAGGTGACCGCGTATTGGCCGAGGTCGTTGACGTGGATGTCGTCGGAAAACAGATCGCCGATGCTTTTCAGGCCGGGAGCTTTCTTCGCTGTGATGTCATCGTAGATCCGCATCATGAGGCGATGGCCGGGGATCATGTAAATGAGCGGCATGCCTTTGGGCCGGTTCTGGTTCGCGGTGTCCTGCATGAGTTCCCAGCGCTGGCCGTCGCGTTCGAGCCGTTCGCGGAAGGGCACATCGTGCTCCTTGTCATATTTCGGCGGCTCGCCGGAGTGCTGCCAGTAGGTCCAGCTTGAATAGAGCATGACTTCGGACCCCTTGCCTCCGTTGCCGTTTTTCCAAGCGTGCCCCACCCACTTATCGAACCATTCGAGACAGTCTTTGCGGAGGTATTCCGGGTCGGGACTGAACGGCACGCTCTGGGTGGTGACGAGCAATTCGAACTTGCCGATATCCTTCCGGGCATCGGGGGAGGAGCTCGCGTGATTCCACCGCCAAGACAAGGGAGAGCCGGGAATGATGGAGCGATGGATGGTTTTGTGCGGATCGCTTCCCCGGATGTGTTCGGTGGCGAGGATGAGCCGGCCGGGCCAGGGATTGGAACCGTAGGCATCGCTGAGGCTGTGCCCGCTATGGATTTGTTTCACCGTGACTGGGCTCGGCGTGCGAGGTGGCAGGGGCTCGGCGGCGAAGGCCGTCGCGCCCAGGCAGAGAACGATCCAGGCCGCGGCCCGCCGGAGGGCTGCCGAGAAGGAATGTTGCGGAGCGGAAACGCAGCCGCGCGGAAGCGACGGATGAATGAGAGCGGACGTGGTTTTCATGGAATGGCGTTTAACGGGGTTCAATGGAAATCCGGGAAAATTCGAGCCGGGCGTCTTGATGATAGGAGCGAAGGCTCAAGTGGTTGACCTCGTTGCCATCCGGTTGCAGGGGATATTGCGGTTTGATGCTCGGGATGTCGTGGAATGGCAGGGTGACGTCGCGCCAGCCGTCGTCCTGTGGATCACCACTGCCGGGCGGGAGCACCGCCTCGAAATTCCCGCCAAAAGAGCCATCGATGAAATTCGTGCTGAGAAAGACCACGATCTGCGCCGGGCGGGCGGAGCGGTAGCGGAAGCGGAGCACGCTTTCCCGCGTGGCATGGACCAGAGGGATGGCGCTGTCGAAACGGATGCCATGCTGGATGAGCCGCTTCCCGCTTTCCGGCTCGGAGCCGACGACGATGGGGAGGGAGGAAACGAAGCCTTCCTCCGGCCGCCAGTTCCTCAAGGCCTCCTCAGGCGGCGGCATCGTGGCGTCCCAGCGCCACGCGGTGGGTGCCTCCACGGAGCGGGTGGCGGCAAGCGGCGTGGCGGTTTCCAACGAGGCGGCGGCGGTGTGCTGGGCTGGCACCTCGACCACGCCGCCATCGGCCAGGCGCTCCATTTTCACCCGACCCTGCTTGACGTTCATCGTGGTCGAACGGGGAACGGTAAATAGTGAAAAGACCGTGCCCAGGACTTCGAGCCGGGCGGTGGGGGTGTGGACGAGCAGCGGTTTCCCGGCAGGCTGGGGGCTGACCTGCGCGCGGAGAGAGCCGGATTGGAGATGGATGGATTTTTGCCGCCGGGCGGCGATGACGGCGCGGGAGTCGCCGCGCAAATCCATCCGCGTGCCATCCCGGAACGCCAGCGTGACGCGGGAACCCTCGCCGATGGTTTCGAACATCCCGGGCGGCAGGCGGTCGCCGGAGGCGAAGAACTGGCGCGTCTCGCCATTCGCCCCGGTCCAAGCCAAGGAGCCGGAAATCTCCTTCACGCTGACGACTTCCCGCGGGCGGGAAATCTGGAGGTAAAGCCACGGGAGACCGGCCAGGAGCGTGATCGCGGCGGCATAACGCCACCACGGGGACCGGCGCCGCGGGCGAGGCTCTGCCGTGGGGTGGAAAACTCCCAGCGCGCCTGGTCTGAATTCGGCTTCGGCGGCGAGGCGCAGATCATTCTCAAAGCGCAGGGCCTCCGTGAAATCCCGCAGGTGCGCGGGATCCTGCTTGAGCCAAGCCGTCAACGCGGCCTCCTGCGCCTCCGAGAGCGAGCCGTCGAGATAGCCTTGAATGAGTTCCACGGACGGGTTCATGCCTGACCTCCTTCGAGTCGGAGCTTTCGTTCGACACAGTCTCGCAGCATCCGGCGGACGCGCTGGAGCATCACCCGCACGCTCCCTTCGTGGCCCGCCGTGCGGGCGGCGATCTCGGTGGAATTCAGCCCGTCATAGTAGCGCAAGCGGATGAGATGCCGAGATCGGGGAGGCAGCTCGCGCAGGCATTCCTGCAGCACGGCCGTCCTTTCGCCAGCATCCGGGGAGGAAAGCGTCGTCCAGTTTTCGGTAAATTTCTCCAGTAATTCGTCATCGAAGACGACGAGGCCGCGGGATCGATCTCGCCGCCGGCCCAGAATCTGGAAACGGGCGACGCCCAACGCCCAGGCGAGGAACGGCCGTTCCGGATCGTATTCGGCGAAGCGGCGGAAAAGCACGAGGGCCGTTTCCTGGAGCAGGTCTTTGGCCTCGGCATGATCCCGCACCAGCGAATGAATGTAGCCCGCCACCGAAGATTGGGCGGAAATCCAGAAACGCATGAAGCTTTCCTGCTGGCGGTCATCGAGCATTCAGCAGGTATTGCCGTGGGAAGGCCCAAGTGTAACACGAAAGTTTCGAAGCGGAACGGTCGATCCTGCGCGCGGTAGAAGTCGCTTCGTGCCGGCCGAAGCCGGCGCGGGTTTCAGAACACAGGCAGCAATTCCACGCTCCCGCCCGGTTCGACGATGTTGTCTCCCCCCTCCGCCCATTGCTCGTCATTGAGCAGCAGCTTAAAGGTCACCGGTTTCATCACGCCGCCGAGCTCCAACCGCCATTCGTTGTCCGCCATGCAGGTCATGGGCACGCCGGTTTCCCAACTCAGCCCGGGGCCGAGGCCGCGCACATAGAGCGCGTTGCCGAAGCCGACGTCCGCCCGCGCGATGATGGTGGCCGCAGCCTTCTTCGGCACGTGGAACAATTCACCGCGGGTTTGAGCGACACGAGCCCGGAAAAACGTGATCGCCTTCTTCACCGGCGAGAACGGGCCGCTGGGTTTCGACCCGCGGTCCGGCGGGTGCTCCTCCATGGTAGTGGCTTCTTCCGTGTTCATGGGAAAATGGGAATGTCCGATGGAATCAAGCGGTGGTCACCGGAGATGTTGGACTCCGGCGGGGGTTGTGGGTTCAACGCTTATCACCCTGCCCCAAGGAATGCGAGGACATTCTTCTTTCAATTACGACGAAAGCTCCGCAAAAATGATGATTTTCCGGTCATTTTCTCCGGGACTCACGCCGCCGCCATCCGCTGGGCGGCCCATTGGGCATCCTCCTCCGGGAGCGCGGGGGAGAGCGAGGCAAGATCGCTCAACTGCCAATACCGGCCGTTGACATGACAGCGGTCCACCAGCGGTTGCAGGGCCAGCGGCACATCAGGATCGGTGGGGCGCAGGGGGATGCGCAGGGTGGGCAGCCTTTCGCGAAGGGAGATCGGATAGACCTCGGTGCGGTTCGCCCAGGCTCGCCACACCGCGACCTCGTAGTCGAGGCGGTTCCCTTCTTCCCGCCATTCGCACCGCCAGGAACCGGGCACGAGCGTGATGGGATCGCCGCCGCGAATCAGGTCGATTTCGACGACGTTGACACCGCTATGACGGAAACGTTCGCGTTTGTCGAGGTAGGCGATGCGGTCGTTCCGCTTGTTGGCCGGACTGGGCAATTCGATCACGGTGATGAGTTCTCCCGACAAGGCACGGATCTCGATCCACCGGGCGGGAGCCTCTTCGTCGATAATGTAAGGATCGGTCGCTTCGATAACCAAGCCGCCTCCCGCCTCCGCCGCTCCCTCCGGCTGCCAGAGCGGAGGGAAACCGCGCTGCCACGACTCCACCACGGCCACATCGGCGCGGAAGGAGGGATGTCCCCCTCCCCCGACCCGGATGCCTTCCTCGACTTGGGCGGAGAGATCGTGGGGCAACTCGCCATTGAGGGCATCGCGAAGATAGCCGATCAGCACGGTGTGCGCGTCGCTCCACCGGTTCTGGAAGAACGGGTTCATGCCGGGAAAAGGATTCTCGCGCTGGCTCACGGAGCCAACGTAAGGGAGGGGGCACCCAACGCAAGCCACGCCTCCGTCCAGCCGGTCTCGCCGCGCAAAAAACGACTCATCTTGCCAGAGTCGAGGCGTCACCCTATGCTGGCGCGCATGAAAATCGCCCCGCTTTCTTTGTTCGCGAACGCCAGCCGCGCGCTCCGGGCCGGACTGGCCCTCAGCGCGGCCCTCGTCTCCCTCCCCGCGGCCGACCTCCAGCCCGGTCCTTACGAATTGGGACCAGACTCCCTCTCGCAACCCGGCGTGCCGCAGGGACGCGAGGAAAAACTGGACCTGCCGACCAGCCAGATTTTTCCCGGATCGGACCACGAGGCATGGCTCTACATTCCCGCCCAATACGACGCGGCGAAGCCGGCCTGTCTCATGATCTTTCAGGACGGCGGCGGTTACGTGAAGCGCGACGGCCAGTGGCGCGTGCCGGTGGTCTTCGACAATCTCATTCACAAACAAGAGATGCCGGTGACGATCGGGCTGTTCATCAATCCCGGCGTGCTGCCCGCCGCGCACGAAAATGCCCTGCCGCGCTTCAACCGCAGTTTTGAATACGACGGTCTCGGCGACCGCTACGCGCGGTTTCTCATCGAGGAAGTGATCCCCGAGGTGAAGAAGAAATACGCGCTCAGCGACGACCCGAACGACCGCGCGCTCGGCGGGGCGAGCAGCGGCGCGGTGTGCGCCTTCACCGCCGCGTGGGAGCGGCCCGACTCTTTCCGCCGCGTCTTTTCCACCATCGGCACCTATGTCGGGCTGCGCGGGGCCAACGATTACCCGACGCTCATCCGCAAAACGGAGCCGAAACCGCTGCGCGTCTTCCTTCAGGACGGCAGCAACGATCTCAACATCTACGGCGGCGACTGGTGGATGGCGAATCAGGAGATGGAGCGCGCCTTGGTCTTCGCCGGGTATGACGTGAGCCACGTCTGGGGCGACGGCGGACACGACGGCAAACAAGGCTCCGCCATTCTGCCCGACGCCCTGCGCTGGCTCTGGCGCGACTGGCCGCAGCCGCTCAAAGCGAATCCCGAAGGGAAATCCAAGCAGCCGCTCGGCGAGTGGTGCGAGTTGGGTGGGGGGTGGGAGAAAGTCAGCGATGAAGCGCCGAAGCCATTCACCAGCCTAACTGCGAACAGCAAGGGAGAAGTGGTTTTCGACGGCTTGGGTGGCAAAGGATTGAGCAAAATCAGCGGCGACGGTGCGGTCTCTTTTATGGCCGCCCTGCCGGTGAAACTCAGTGCCCCACCGGTTTTTACCGCTGACGACAGGCTCTTGCTGCCGGGGCATGGCGACGGAATCGTTTTTCTTGATGAACACGGTGGCAGCGGCGCACTTTATTCGGGCAAAGCAGCGAGCTTCGTGCTGCCAACGCAAGGGGGCGGCCTCTATTTCGCTTCGACAGGCTTGAATTATCTGCCACCGGCCGTCGCCGGGGCACCGCCGTTGCCGGCGCAGTTTCTTTTTGACGATCAGCCGGTGGCGGCCTTGACACTCTCGCCCGATCACAGCCTGCTCTATGTGGCCTTCTTCGGTGACCGGTTCATCCACAGCTATCAAGCTCGTCCCGACGGCACGCTCGCCCACGGCCAGCCTTATTTTCATCTGCATGTGGGGGACGATGAGCGGTTCCCCACCCCTCGCGCCTTGAGCGTCGATCAAGACGGTCGGCTCTACGCCGCCACTTCGCTGGGCGTGCAGATTTTCGACCAGGCCGGGCGCGTGAATGCCATCCTTCCCATGCCCGCACCGGGCATACTGACGGGAATGGTGTTTTCGCCGTCACCAGGCACCCCGACGGGGATGGTTTTCGGCGGCCCGGAAAAGAAACACCTCTATATTTCGACAAACAACGCCATCTACCGCCGCCCGATGAAAGTCGCCGGTCTGCGCTCGGTGGACGCGCCGGTCAAGCCCAAGCCGCCGCGGTTGTGAGGGCGTGATTTCGTGATTGCGG
>CAZQUC010000244.1:0-6646 GCA_964596095.1 uncultured Enterobacteriaceae bacterium | reverse complement strand
GCGTCGCGCCAACCCTGGGCTTGGAGACGGAATCCCTTCGGGATTCACTGTCGTGTTCACTTCGCCCTCCTTCTGCGCCGGCCTAGTGCAGCCACACATACAAGGATCGGGGAAGAATAACTCAACAGGTTCTTAGATATTTATAATATATATCATGCCTCGCTCAGCCAACCTTGAGAACACGAGGCGGTTTATTTGGGACGTTTGACGTATCGTATTTCCGATCCCCTGGTATCGACATACCAGCAAGGATCATCATCCGTTTCGGGGATGACGCCATGTTTTACGATGCCATCCGCCTCCAAATCCTCTTCTTCATCCGAGTCAGCATAAACGGTGACTTCCATTCCTTCCTCCAAAGCAAGTTGAAGCCGCTCGAGATCCGTCTTGGTTCCTTGGTAACAGAGCAGCATGAAATCAGGCTGATATGGGCCGTTATAGTCTGAGTATATTCTTGGCTTCATGGTTTTTGCCGAACGGTTTGATCACCGACAAAAACCGTTGTTGAGGGTGAAGATGCCTCTCTCCGCTGGATTTATCGAAATGACAGAGGAGGCGGGTGGAAAGGCGTGAATTATGTTGATGCTCAGGCGCCGTATTCAACAAGAAATCGCTCCGGAAGGATGTGCTTACACTCCACACCCGGCGATGTTGCGTGACTCTTCCGGAGTCAGGCAGGAAGTCCCTGCCGAAGGCGTTCGCGGGTTGGGGAACGTCGGAGCCGGGGCGGAAGAGGAGCGCTCCACCGTCGTTCGCATTTGCGCGCACGCGCCTCCCGCCGATGGGTGAGGGGCTTATGGGCAAGGATCACATTCGCATCGGAGTCGTGGGCGCGGGCAGCATGGGGCGCAACCATGCGCGCGTGTTGGCGTCGCTGCCCGGCGTGACGCTGGCCGGGGTGTGCGATGCCGAGGCCAAGCGCGCGCGGGAGATCGCGGCGGAATTCGGCAGCACGGCCTTCACCTCCCTCGATGATTTGCTGCCACAGATCGACGCGGCCGCGGTGGCGACGCCCACGGTGACGCACCTGGAACTCGGACTGCGGCTGCTGGAGGCGGGCAAGCACGTGTTTGTCGAAAAACCGATCACCGAGACGGCGGACGGCGCGCGGCAACTGATCGAAAAGGCCCGCGCCACTCGGCGCATCCTCCAGGTCGGCCACATCGAGCGCTTCAACCCCGTCATCCGTGAACTTGAAAAACGCCTCACCCGCCCGCGCTTCATCGAGGCGCACCGGCTCTCGCCTTTTCCCAACCGCAGCACCGACATCGGCGTCGTGCTCGATCTCATGATCCACGATCTGGAAATCATCCTGCATCTGGTGAAGAGCGAGATCGCATCCATCGACGCCGTGGGCATCCCCGTGCTGACCAAGCGCGAGGACATCGCCAACGCGCGGCTGCGCTTCCGCAACGGCTGCGTCGCCAACCTCACCACCAGCCGCATTTCCCCCGAACGGATGCGCAAGATCCGTGTCTTTCAGGACGACGCGTATCTCTCGCTCGACTACCAGAACCAGACCGGCGAAATCATCCGCAAGGCCTTCCTCGGTCTCGGCATCAAGAAAGAGCCGGTGAAGATCGAGAAAGACGAGCCGCTGCGGCTGGAGTTGGCCGCCTTCGCCGAGTGCGCGCGACTGGGCCGTCATCCCCAGGTCGGCGGCCAGGAAGCGGCCGCCGCGCTGGAGCTGGCACTGCAAATCACGCAACTCATCGAAGGCAGCGGCGACCGGGGCGGGGGAGTGCTGCATTTTGACAGCGGGGCGGAAACGCCTACATTCTTCCCGCAAGTTTATGAAACAGACACCGACACTCCCCGACCGGTCGAAGTGCATTCTGCCACCGGAATGCACGACCACCTATCCGCGGCCCTGGGTTTCCTTGGAGCAAATGGAGCGGGCCTTCCAACGCTCACGCGAATGGCGTCGCCAGCACGGACTGCCCGTTTTCGAGCTGAAGCCGATCTTCTCCGAGACTGGGGAGCTGCTCACGGGCTCGTCCTAGATCCCGCGTGGCTGCGGCAATTTCCCTTCCACGATTGGGGCCACGAGCACTACGTCTTTCTCGACCTGCGCCAGCAGCGGGTCGTGAAAATCACCTATCCGGACCAGGCGGGCCACGACCGGCTGTCGCCTCCCGTGCCCTCGGAATACTTCGAGCGGCTGCGGTTGCAAAACGAGGTCTTTGCCGATGACGTGCGGCTGGAGGGCTTTCTCTACCACGGCGCCACCCTCACCATCGTCACCTCGCAACCCTTTGTCCGGCCCGACGACGAGCAGCCGCACCCCACGCCGCGCGAGATCGAAGACTGGCTGCGCGACCTCGGTTTCATCTATCAATCCGGCGCGTATTGGCGCAAGGTGGATCGCTTGGCGATGGATGACCTGCACTCGGCGAACGTCATCCGCGAACCCGGCGGCACGCTGGTGCCCATCGACGTGAAACTCCGGCGTCTGCCCGAACCACCCGTGTAGCCCATGACCCGCCTCTTTGTTCTCGTCGGCGAAACCAGCGGCGACACGCATGGCGCGGGCGTGCTCGCCGCGTTGCGGGAGCAAGTGCCCGACTTGGAAATCCGCGGCCTCGGCGGTCCGAAACTTCGCGCGCTCGCGGGCGAGGGGGTCGAAAATTGGATCGAAGACGCCGCCGTCATCGGCCTGTGGGAAGTGCTGCGTCATTACGGATTTTTCCGCCGCAAGTTCGACGAGCAATTGGCCCGCCTTGCGGAGTGGCAGCCGGACGCCGTGCTGCTCATCGACTACCCTGGCTTCAATCTCCGCCTTGCCCGCGCGCTGCGCGAGCGTCATCCCCGGCTCAAGATCATCTATTACATCAGCCCGCAGGTGTGGGCCTGGCATCGCTCGCGCATCCCGAAGATGGCGCGATGGCTGGACCTTATGATCTGCATTTTTCCCTTCGAGGCCGAACTCTACAACGCCTCGGGATTGGCCACCAAGTTCGGCGGCCATCCCCTCACCGATCATCTCGCGCCCAAAAAAACCGGCGTGCCGCGCGAGCCGGATCTCGTCGCCTTGCTGCCCGGTAGCCGCGCGCGGGAAATCTCGCGGCTCTTTCCTGTCATGCTCGCCGCCGCCCGGCAGGTCAAGCAGCGTCACCCCCACGCGCGCTTCGCCGCCGCCGCCGCTTCGGAAAAACTCGCCGTCGCCATGCGCGACCTGGCCGCCGCCTTTCCCGAGGTGGCGGTGGAGATCACGCTCGGCAGCGCGCACGACCTCATGCAACGGGCCGCCGCCGGGCTCGTCGCCAGCGGCACCGCCACCCTGGAAGCGGCTTTTTTCGGGCTGCCTTATGCCTTGGTTTACAAGGTTTCATGGCCGACGTATCTCGTGGGCAAGGCCGTCGTCAAAGTGCCGTTCCTCGGCATCGTCAACATTCTCGCCGGCCGCGAACTCGTCCGCGAATACCTCCAGCACGCCGCGACGCCGGAGGCCCTGGCGGCGGAGTTATCACGTCTGCTCGAAGACACGCCCGCCCGCGAGCGCTTGCAACACGACCTCGCTGGCGTCATCGCCGGCCTCGGCGCGGGTGGCGCTTACCGCAACGCGGCCGGTCTGATCGCCGGGGAGCTGGCCCGTGGAGGGGAGCACCAAGAAACTTCGTCGTGACCACGGTCAAGGCCGTTCCCTGCGGCCGCCGCAGGTTCGGCTTTGCAGCCGGGAATTTCCGCCCACTTTCCGCGCCATGTTGAATTATCTCTGGCTCGGCATGTTCGTGGTCGCCGTCGTGGTGGGGGCCCTGTCGGGGAACATGACGGATGTTTCCAATGCCTTCATCGACAGCGCGAGAAGCGCGGTCATGAATGTGGCGCTGCCGTTGGGCGGCATGTTCGTGCTCATGCTGGGTCTGATGAGGCTGGTGGAGAAGTCCGGTCTCATCACGGTCTTTGCGAAGGTGTTCCGTCCGGTGTTGCGGCGGCTGTTTCCGGACGTGCCGCCCGAGCATCCGGCGATGGGCGCGATGATGATGAATATCGCCGCCAATCTCGTCGGCGCGGGCAATGCGGCCACGCCCTTCGGCCTGCGGGCGATGACGCAACTGGAAAAGCTCAATCCGCATCCCGGCACCGCGACCAATGCGATGTGCGTCTTTCTCGTGCTCAACACCAGCGCGTTGACGCTCATCTCCACCACGGGCCTGCTGCTGCTGAAACAACACGGCGCGTCCAATCCGAGTGTCGTCATCGTGCCGGCCATCCTCGCGACGCTGACCGGGCTGCTGGTGGGGTTGATCGTGCTCAAGCTCTGCGAGCAGCTGCCGTTCTTCGCGCCGAAATTCTCGGCGGCCGGGACTCCCGAGGCCACGGCTGCTGAGGCCACGGCTGCTGAGGCCGGGGAGAAGCCGGCGGAATCCGAAGAGCTGTCCGCCGCGCCGCCGGCCGCCCTCTCCGGGTGGAAGCTCGCGCTGTTGCTGGTGTTTCTGGCCGTGCTGGCCGGCGGTTTCCTCTGGACGTTGCAACAGGCGGACGTATTCGCGCTTTTCGCCGAAGGTCGCGGGCGGGAGGCGGCGACGGCGCTCATGACCACGGCCTCCGGCTATGTGCTGCCGGTCTTTCTCGTGACCTTCGTGGTGTATGCCGCGCTGGCGGGGTTGAAGGTGTTCGAGGAATTCATCGAAGGGGCCAAGGAAGGCATGGGCACGGTGATGCGCATCATTCCCTACCTCGTGGCCATGATCGTCGCCATCGGTGTGCTGCGCGCCTCGGGCGCCATCGACGGGCTGGCGTGGCTCCTGCGCCATCAGCTGCACATCACCGGCGCGTTTCCCGACTTGCTGCCGATGATGCTGATGCGGCCGCTCAGTGGTAGCGGCTCCTCCGCCGTCCTCGATAATCTCCTCGGCCGCTTCGGCGCCGAAAGCTACGAGGGGCTGACCGCGACCATCATGTATGGAAGCACGGAGACGACCTTTTACGTGCTCGCCGTCTATTTCGGCGCGGTCGGCATCCGGCGCGTGCGCCACGCGTTGCTGGCCGGGCTGACCGCGGACGTGGCGGCGATGACCGCCTCCATGGCGCTCGGCGCGTGGCTGCTGAGTTGAGGGCGGGGAGGCCGGGAGAGCGATTCTAGCCCTGAATGTGCCGGAGAGTGACCTGCTCCCCAAAATTTGGACCAAGTAGGATGAGAGTCTGAGGAGCGCGCCGGGCATCCACAGACACGCTGAAACGCAAAAGACACAGTGCCGAAGAAATCATCAAAAAGCCGTGAGAAGCCGCCGGGCTGATCGCCGGAGGCCCGCGTTCCACCCTTCACTCCCGCCGGACGAGCGCGGCGATTTTGTCCGCCATGCGGGCGAGGTGACGGACGGATTTGGCGGGGAGTTGGTTGAGACGGTGGTAGCCGGAGGCCGCGACCTCGAAGAATTCCGCCATGTCCTTGAGCCGCGCCAAGGTGACGGGATCGGCGTTCTGCCCCTTCTCCGCCTCGGCCACGCATTCGCGCAGGACGGCGATGCTGGGGTCGAGTTCGCGGCGTTTGCGCTCCGACGCGATGACGCGGAACAGCTCCCACACATCGTGGATAGACTCGAAGTGATCGCGCCGGTCGCCGCGCAGGTGGATGATTTTGACGATGCCCCAATTCTGCAACTCGCGCAGGCTGGTGCTGACATTGGAACGCGCGAGGCCCAGCGATTCGCAGATTTCCTCCGCGTGCAACGGGCGCTCGGAGAGATACAGCAAGGCGTGGATTTGCGCGACGGTGCGGTTGACACCCCAGCGGGTGCCCATCTCCCCCCAGTGGAGGATGAACTTGCGGGCGACGGGCGACAGCGCGTCCATCGGCTCGGAGACGGTCTCTGGCACGCCGGAAGATGACCGCGGGCGGAGCGCGCGCAATCACGCATCCGCTCCAATTTTCGGCCCACCGTCTCTCACTTCCGCCCCGATTTCTCGCCTTCCTCGATCAGCTTCCAGAACGTCTTCGACTTCGCCAACGCCTCGTCCTCGCTGAGCGGGAGGCTGCTGCGGAAGAGGAAATCCTCCAGGGAGTTCTTGTGCAAGACGCGATGCACGATGACCTGGCCGTCCTTCACTTCGAAGTAAAGACGGTGCCCCTTCGCCCGGTAACGATAGAGCGTGCGGCCGCCCCGCTCCAGCTTGCCGAAGCGCGGATGGCCTTCGTCGATTTCTTTCAGCGTGTTCTCATCGACTTTGAATTCGTCGAGCAACGCCAGTTGCGTGAGCGTGTCGATCCGCGACAGCTCGGCGGCACTCAGGGTGTTGAAGACAATTTGCAGCACGCCTGTTTATCCCTCCGAACGCTGCCGCTTGCAAGCCGCCAAGAGCGCCCGGTGTCGTGTGGCGTTCAAAACAGGACAAAGTGGGCGAGTTGATGATGGTCCAGCAGGAGATTGGCCTGGTGGAGATCAGTGACGCTTTCGGTGCTGAAGAGGGCGGGCAGGCGTCGCTGCCAGAGTTGGTGGCAGCATTCGATTTTGCCTTTGGCTTGGGGAGTCGAGGCATCGCGGAAGGAGACGTCGCCAGAGCGCAAGGCGGCGGCGAGTTGGGGAAGGCTGTTGGGGAAGGGAGGTGAAGAAAAAGCTGTGGTGGTCCACGTAGAGTTGCAGGGGCAGGCCGTGGCGGAGGAAGGAGGTGGCATGACGATGATAGAGTTGGGGAAGGCGTTTTT
>CAZQUC010000243.1:0-6714 GCA_964596095.1 uncultured Enterobacteriaceae bacterium | reverse complement strand
TTCGCGGCGCAGCCACTCCAGATGAGGCTCGGGTTTCGTCTCCTCTTCCTTCATCAAGTGGAGGGCGGCCCGCACCACCTCGCTCTCGTCCTTCGACGTGAACGGCGCAGGTCTCGCCAAGGGTTCTTTTTCCTCATGGCATGGCTGGGATGATTCCCGCAGTGCCGTGCTGGCGGCGTATGCGGATTTTTCTTGTCTGATTTCGCGCGCGGGCGGCAGTTTCATCGTGTCATGAGGATATCCCAAGAACCCGACGGCCTCGTTTCCGTGCCGGACGCCGACGCCGCCTTGCTGGAGCGGTTCGCCACCGCGGGTGACGAGGCCGCCTTTGCCGAGCTGGCGCGGCGGCACTCGGGGCTGATCTATTCGCTCGCCTTGCGGCGCGGCGGCTCGCCGGAACTGGCCCAGGAGGCGACCCAAAACGTGCTCGCCGCCCTGGCCCGCAAGGCCGCCCGCTTGGCGGCCACGCGCCACCTGACGCCCTGGCTGCATCGCGCGGCGCTCCTGGAAACGACCGCGCTGCTGCGTCGCGAAGCCCGTTACCGCGATGCCCTGCGCCGCCGTCAGGAAGACACCGCCACCGCCATGCCCGATCCTGCATTTTCCGAAACCGCCGCCGCGTGGGCGTCGGTCCGTCCGTTGGTCGATGAGGAATTGGACGCGCTGTCCGAGCGCGACCGCGAAGTCCTGCTCTGGCATCATGTCGAAGGCCGCACCTTCCGCGACATCGCGGCACGGCTGGGAGTGACGGCGGAAGCGGCGCAGCGCCGCGGCCACCGCGCGCTGGAAAAACTCGCGGCCCGCTTGCGCCGGCGCGGGGTGACCGTGCCCGCGCTCGTGCTGGGCGGCGCGCTGACCACCGGCTTGGCGTCCGAAGCGGCGGCCGCGGCCGTGTCCTCCACCACCCTCGCCACGACCGCGCTGGCGCACGGCCGGACGTTGGCCGCGGCGGCGCGGACAGGAACCCCGTGGGTCGCTTCGCCGGCGGCGCTGGTGGCCGCAGGCGTGTTGTCCGCCGGGCTGCCGGTGTGGTGGCAGGTCCGCGCGGCTTCACGGACCAATCTCCCTCCGGCCGCCGAAATGTCGTCACGACCCCATGGCGCCCCCTTGGGAGAATATCACCAGGAGGCACCCGCGCCGAAACTCCCCCAGGAAACAAAACTCGCCTATCTCCGCCAAGCCATCGAGCAACTCAAGAAGACCGCGCCCGATGCCGCGCCCAGCAAGTTGAGCCTGCAATTGCGCAAGTATCTGCTCACTCTCGACGCGGAGGAAGCGCCACAGGTGGGGGAATGGCTCCGAGGAGCGCCCGATCAGCATATGGAAATGAAGGCCTTGGTCAGCGCCTATATCGCGCGGCTGGCGGAAGTTGATCCTCAACTGATGGTGGAGGTATTTGTAGGAAAGGACGATGCGCCGCCGGACCAAGCAAAGAGCGATTGGGCCATCGATCCACCGGCCGTCCTCGCCATGCTTGTCGAAACAAGGCCGGCCGAGGCTGTTGAATTACTGAAGGACGACGAGAATGCCTACGCGTTCATGACCATGCACCAGGCAAAGAAGGAACCGGCGGCCGCGTTGCGGCAATTTGCAGAACTGTCCCAAAAGCATCCGGGAAAATATTCCATCGCCCCGGTGCTGGCGGGCTGGCTTCTGCGTTCTCCCGAAGAAGCCGTCCGCTGGGTGGATCAACACGCCGCGGAACAACCCGAAGTGGGAAAACTGCTCGGTTCCCTGTTTCCCGGTGGCCTCGGCGATTGGGTGGCCCGGCAGATGCCCGCCGACAAAGCGGTGGCGCTGACGGCCTCGCTGGACGATCCGCTGGTGCGCAACCACGCCATCAAAGCCATGTATCGGGCCTATGCGCGCACGCAGCCCGAAGCGTTGACCGGGCTGGCTCCCTTTCTGCGGTTGGAGGATCGAGGCCAACCTCTCAGTGTGGCGCAAGTGGTGACGGCATGGCGGAAGAAGGACGAAACCGGCGTGAGAGCCTGGGTGGAGAGTTTGCCGGAAAGTGACCTCAAAACCACGGCGCATCGTCATCTGGCCGCACCCACCCCGACCCCGGAGAACTAATCATGACCATGGGACGTCGTTATCTTCTGATGTTGCCGGCGGCCTGGTTCGCGGGGTGGCTGGCAGGACGCTGGCTGGTTCCGGTCGGGACGATGCTCCCCCCGGCCGCCGAGCCGCCGGGCGCCGCCGCGCCGGCAAAACCCATGCTGGCGGAATGGCAACGCTGGTTGAACCAAACGGTGGTGTTGGCTCCACCTGCCGATTTGGAGACAATTTGGGCCGCGGTCCCTGCCTCGATGGATGGCTTGTCGATCCAGCACCAGTTGTGGCTGGACGAAATTTTGTTTGGACTGCCGTGGCCTTCCGTCGTCGAATTTCTGACGGACGAGCGGTTTTGCGATCTTTCGCGTCAGTATGATCCCGATCATGATTCCTCGTGGCGGCGCCGCGTGTTGGAGGCAGGGGTGGACGAAGCGATGAAGTTGTCCGGCCGCCTTCCAACACTGGCCCTCAACGGGCATCTGGACGCATTGCTACGGAAAAGGCTGGTGCGTGATGCTCCGGAGAAAGGCCTGGCCTGGACCAAGCAGCGCGACGGCCGCCCGCACGTCACCGCCCAATTCCTCATGGATGTGGCCCAACACAACCTCGAAGACGCGAAGGCGATCTGGAGCGCGACAGAGGAAGGGGAAGAGCGTGATTTCTATGCCGGCGTGATCGTGGAAGCGTTGGCCGATGTCGGCTGGGAGGTCGGCGCGGCCTGGGCACGGGAAAGCCTGCCGGAGGAAAAACGCGAGAAGCATCTCCGGGCCATGTTCTTTCTCATGGACCCGGCCAAGAAAAAGCAACTGTTCGAGTCCGCGTCGGAGGTCGCTGATCCGATGCTACGCTCCTTGCTCTACAGCCAATCGCTTCCGGGCCGCGCCAACGATGCCGAGGATCTCATCGGGCAGGCGCTGGCGCTTCCGGGCAATTCACTGGATGCCGGTGGGTGGAAGACCATGGGGAGGGAATCCGTTTGGTATGATACCAAAAAACCAGATCAGAACGCAGCGGGAGTAGCGGAGAACGTGCGCCGTCTCGCGGAGCGCGTGCCGTTGGAGCACCGTCGTTCCTACCTAGAAGGAGCAGCCTTGATGGGGGCCTACAATAATTTTCCGGTGGCTACGCACCTCCTAGAATTTCTTGAGAAGCCAATGATCGCGGAAATGTCCCAGCGCTGGGCGCAGCAAGACCCCACCGCCGCCTCCGGGTGGCTGACGACGCTGGAGCCGTCGCCGCAACGCGACGCGGCGGTGGTGGCGTTTTGCCGGGAGACGGCGACGGTCGATCCGGCGATGGCCGCGCAGTGGGCGCTGAGTGTGGGCGATCCTTCCTTGCAGGCCCGCGCCGTGCAAGACGCGCTGGGCGCGTGGCGGCAACTCGATCCGGCCGCGGCCGATGCGTGGGCCGACGGACATGTGGAGCCGAAAGCCGGCCGCTGAGAGGCCTGTCTCTGGTGGGCTCGTGGGTTTCACGCATGGAGGATTTTTCTTGTCTGATTTGGTGCGCGACCGGCAGGTTCATCGCATCATGAGGACATCCCGCGATCCCGCCGCCTCCGCTTCCGAATCGGAAGACGACGCCGCGTTGTTGGAACGGTTCGCCGCTATCGGCGACGACGACGCCTTTGCCGAACTGGCTCGGCGATATTCGGGCCTGATCTATTCGATCGCGTGGCGGCGTGGCGGCTCGCCGGAACTGGCTCAGGAGGCGACCCAAAACGTGCTCGCCGCCCTGGCCCGCAAGGCCGCTCGGCTCGACGGGACCCGTCAATTGACCCCGTGGCTGCATCGGGCCGCCGTGCTGGAAACGTCCGCCTTGCTGCGCCGCGAAGCCCGTTACCGCAATGCTCTGCGCCGCCGTCAGGAAGACACCGCCACCGCCATGCCCGATCCTGCATTTTCCGAAACCGCCGCCGCGTGGGCGTCGGTCCGTCCGTTGGTCGATGAGGAATTGGACGCGCTGTCCGAGCGCGACCGCGAAGTCCTGCTCTGGCATCATGTCGAAGGCCGCACCTTCCGCGACATCGCGGCACGGCTGGGAGTGACGGCGGAAGCGGCGCAGCGCCGCGGCCACCGCGCGCTGGAAAAACTCGCGGCCCGCTTGCGCCGGCGGGGCGTGACCGTGCCCGCGCTCGTGCTGGGCGGCGCGCTCACCACCGGCTTGGCCTCCGAAGTCGCGGCGGCGTCCTCCACGCTGGCCACGACCGCGTTGGCGCACAGCCGGACGCTGGCCACGGCGGCACGCACGGGTTCGGCAGGACCGGTTTCCTCCTGGGTGGCCTCGCCGGCGGCTCTGGTGGCCGCGGGCGTGTTGTCCGCCGGACTGCCGGTGTGGTGGCAGGCGCGGGCAACGACACGCCAGAGCGCCCGTGCTGACACCGCCCTCTCCATGCAGGAAACGGCCGCCCGCGTTGCGTCATCTTCCGAGCACGCTTCTCTGGCATTGGCTGCGGAAACCAAGCTCGACTATCTCCGGCAGGCGCTGGATCAACTTGGGAAAACTCCCGCGGACGCCGCACCGACCAAACTCGGCCTGCAATTGCGCCAATACATGCTCGCGTTGAACGCGGAAGAATTGCCGGGAGTGGGGCGGTTGTTGAGGGAGGCCCCGCGGTCTCATCCGGGCGTCTTCCAAGTCATCGCCGCGTTCAGCACGCGGCTGGCCGAGTTGAACCCCAGCCTGGCGTTGGAACTGGCCCAAGCCACCGACGGCGGGCATCCGGACGCCGATTACGCCCGCAGCGTTGATAAAGAATCGTTGCTGGAGGTAATCACCCGCAACCACAAAGCGGAGTTTTTGCGCGCGGCGCAGGCGGACAAACAATTCGGCTTTGATGCCCTCCGCGTCTGGGCCGCGCACGATGCGGTCGGCGCGATCGAATATGTGCGGGCGTCGCAGGAGGGGTGGAAAAAACTCGCGGGTTACAGCAACTGTTTCCAGCAGTGGTTCATGGATGATCCCACCGCTGCCCTGCATTGGTTGGATGCCCATGCCGTGGATCAACCCGAAGCGATGGAGCGCGCCCATCACTCGTTCATTGACGGTTTGGGAAACTGGCTGCCCTCGCAACTGCCACCGACGCAAGCCGTGGCGCTGACCGCTTCGATCGAGGACCCTTTGTTACGAAACAAGGTGATCGAAGGCGTGTTTGCCCAATACCGGCGAAGACATCCGGAGGCGCTGGTGGGACTGGCTCCGTTTTGGCGGCTGGAGGAGGGAGGCAAGCCATTGAGTGTGGCGGAAGTGGTCGCAGCCTGGCGGGAAAAGGATGAAGCGGGCCTGACCACCTGGGTGGACAGCCTGCCGGAAGGCGACCTGAAAACAACGGCCCGGCGCCATCTGGCCACGCCGGCCCCATCCCACGACGACCAGCCATGACTCTCTGGCGCCGTTATTTGATCGTGGTGCCACTCAGCGTGGCCATGGGGTGGCTGGCGGGGAGACGGCTGTTCCCTCCGCAGGCTGACGCCGCTCTCCCCGGCCCGCCGCCCACCGCCATGCTTCCGCCGAAACCGTCCTTGCCGGAATGGCGGTCATGGCTGGACCAAGCCGCGCCGCTGCCCGTTCCGCCCGATCTTGAAACCGTGTGGTCGCAAGCCTCCGCGTCGAAAAAGGGGATGCCGGCCCGTCATCGATTGTGGCTGGATGAATTGATATTTTGTCTGCCGTGGACGTCGATGACGCAGTTCCTTCAGGACGAGCGGTTTTGTGAGTTGGCCCGCACCGCCCGCGTCTTTGAATGGGAGGAAAGCGATTCTTCATGGCGGCGACGGGTAATGGAAGGCGGAGTGGAGGAGGCGATGAAGCTCTCGGGAGCGTTGTCAACCATCGCGCTCAACGAACAGTTGCATGACAAGCTGCTGCCGGCGTTGGCACGCGAAGCGCCGGAACGAGGATTTGCCTGGCTCAAAGACGGTGGAGGCGATCGTCACGCAATGGCGCGATTTCTGGAAGAAGTCTGCAAAATCGATCCGGAAAAAGCGACGGAGTTGTGGCGAGGATTGGAGCCGGGACCAGAGCGGGACCATGCTGTCAAGAGAATGATGCTGGGGCTCAAGGCACGAGACTGGAAGGAAGGCGTGGCCTGGGCCAAAGCCAATCTGCCGGAGGACCAGCAATGGGAGAGCCTCGCCCTCATGCTGCGCGTCGGCGGCCCGGGAGGCCGGGCGCCTCTCTTCGACGCCGCGGCGGAAATGGAGGATCCCGCCATGCGTTCGTTGCTTTACAGCACGTCTCTCCCTGACCGGTCCCAAAACGCGAACGATCTGATGACCCAGGCACTGGCGCTTCCCGCCAATTCATTGAATGCCCGGGGATGGAACGAGATCGGAACGGCGTGTGCTTGGTATGGGATGGGGAGATCCGAGGTCGATCCCACCGCGACGGCGCGCAACCTCCGTGCGTTGGCGGAACAGGTGCCGCTGGAATATCAACGCTCCTATCTGGAAGGCGCGGCCTTGATGGGAGCTTACGGTAATCTTTCTCTGGCCACCCATTTGCTCGAATTTCTCGACGAAAAAGGTATGAAAACCCTAGCCGAATTTTGGACGCCAAAAGACCCTACCGCCGCCTCCGCCTGGCTGACCACATTGGAACCCTCGCCGAAGCGCGACGCGGCGGTGGCGGCGTTTTGCCGGGAGACGGCGACGGTGG
>CAZQUC010000242.1:0-6714 GCA_964596095.1 uncultured Enterobacteriaceae bacterium | reverse complement strand
TCGCCTTTGGTGGTGACGAAAATGTTGTCCGGCTTGAGGTCGGCATGGATCACGCCCTGCTGGTGGAAATACGCCACTCCTTGGGTCAGCCGGATCGCCACGTCCAGCTTTTCGGCGAAGGTCCGGCCCGCGCCCCATTGCTCCAGCGGCAGGCCCTCCACCAGTTCCATGACGATGAAGGCGCTGCCGGATTCCGTGTGGCCGAAATCGATCACCGTCACCACGGCGGGATGCTGGAGCTTGGCCAGCACGCGCGCCTCGCCGGCGAATTGCTCATTGAAGCCGGGCACATGACCCAACTCCGGCGGCAGCACTTTGAGCGCGACCTGGCGGTCCAATGATTGCTGGCGCGCCACATACACCGCGGCCATGCCACCGCGCGCGAGCAATCGCTCCACGGTGTAACCCGGCGTCTGCCGGCCTAGTTCTTCGGCCGAGGGAGGCTGCCAATGACTGAAATCTTCGAGCGGATCGTTGAGGGACATTGAAGGAGTCGTAATATGGACGCGGGATTTCGGACGGCAATATCAATCCCGCCGGTGGGCGAAAAGCTTCGGCCGGAAGCGTGACCCGGAGTGGTCGGGCGAGCCCTCCTTTCACAGCCGCTCGACGGTGAGACGCAGGAAGCGGTGGCCCGCGAGGGGCACGGCCGCGGTCACTTCCTTCAACGGCTCTTGCGCGGTCACGTCGGTTTCGCCGACCAGGGCGCTGCCGGTCGGGGCATTGCCGCCGAGGCTGGTGACGAGCGGTTCCCAGGTTGCCAAGGTGGCGCTGCCCTCCAGCCGGTAAGTGAGATCGGTCGCCCGCGGGTCGCGCCGGAAGGCGACGGTGAAGGAGCCGGCGGCGCCACTGGTGAGGCGGAAGCCTTCCTCGGGCGGCTGCTTCTGCCGCGGGTGGGCGTTCCAGGCATACTCTAGGAGGTTTTCCACGCCATCGCCGTCATCGTCGCCCTGCGGATCGATGAACTGGCCGAGGAAATAATACCGGCGTTCCCATTCCTGCCGGTGGGTCAGCGGCGTTTCCGCCAGAGGGGCGAGGCGATGCAGCGAGCCGGCGGGCTGCCCGCCGTCCGGCTGTGAAACGGCGCGGGTGGTCTTGCTGCCGAGATAAATTTCCCCCGCCTCGTCCTCGCCGAACGTTTGCAGGAATCCACCGATGGGATTGCCGCCGACGAGATCCAGCATGGAGATTTCCCACGCGTCGGGCGCGGCTTCGTGGAGGCCGAGCACCACGCCCGTGGGGCCGGTGCCGTCCTGGCTGTAATCGCCGAAGACATACTTGCCTTGCAGCTCGGGAAGGGCCGGGCCGCGATACAGAAACCCGCCCGTGATGGAGACCCCCAGCACCGGCAGCGGCGGCTCGCCTTTGATCACGCCGGGGTGCGCGTATTGCGCGAGGGGCGCGATGGGCGGGGCGACCAGCGGCGGCGCGTCGATGGAAAAATTCGGCGTGAACGTGCCCTCGAGATTGCGCCAACCATAGTTGCCGCCTTTCACGATGAGGTCGATCTCTTCGATCTCGCCTTGGCCCACGTCGGCGCAGAACAACCGGCCGGTGACGCGGTCGAAGGAAAATCGCCACGGATTGCGCAGGCCGTAAGCCCAGATTTCCTCCCGCACCCCTTCCTCGCCGACGAAGGGATTGTCCGCCGGGATGGCATATTGTCCGCCAGGAGCCGATGTGCCCAGCGGATCGATGCGAAGGATTTTCCCCAGCAGGTTCGAGCGGTCCTGGGAATTGCCCAGCGCGTTGGTGGGGCGGGGGGCGGCCGCGGTCCCGCCGGTGTGGCCGGCGTTGTTATCGTCACCGCCTCCGCCGTCGCCGGTGCCGATGTAGAGCAGGCCGTCCGGCCCGAAGGCCAGTTGCCCGCCGTTGTGATTGAACTGCGGTTTGTCAAAGCTCAGCAGCCTCCGCTCCGAAGCCGGATCGGCCTGCTCCGGATCGGTGGCGGAGACGGTGTATTCGGCGATCACGCTTTGGCAGTTCACCGGCGCGTCCGTGGAGCCCGGCGCATTGGGCGAGGGCGCGCTGTAGAAAACATACAATCTGCCCGCGCCGGGCTGCCCTGTTTGGCCGAAGCGCGGATGAAACGCCAGCCCGAGCAGCCCGCGCTCGTCGAACCCGGGTTGCTCGGGCGTCAGCTTCGACGACACGTCGAGAAACGGCGTGGGTTGCAGCACCCCGTTTTTCACCACCCGGATGACGCCCCGTTGTTCGCCCACGAAGAGCCGGCCCGAGCCATCGCCCGCATGGGTGATCGCCGTCGGCGACTGGAGTTGTTTTTCCACCACCAGTTCCAGCCGGAGCGGGGGAAAGGCGGGTTCCGGCGGCTCGATCGTCGTGATCGAGCCGCCGAACCCGTGAAGCGAGCAGATGTAGGTGTAATTGGCGGCATTTTCAGGAACGATGAAGGTGATGGTTCCTGAGAAGATGTCGTTATTCATCACCGCGCCCGCCGGCGCGCCGAGAATCTGGAACGGATGGCACGAACAGGCGTCGATCTCGAAGGTGTAGGTCGCGCCCCGGACCAGGGTGAGCGTGGGGCTGCCGGGAGTGCCGTTGATCGTGTAATCCGACTCCGCCGCGGTGGCCGTGACCGTAAAATCCGCCGCGTGCCCCGGCGCCCCCGACCAGAGGAGTAAAACAAGAAGGAGGCTGGTATTTCTTGATGCAGGCGTTTTAGATGTCATAAGGTTCTCCCGTAGTCGGCCTTAATTCTCCCCGTCGGCCGAATTCCCGCCAGACCATTTTTTGAGAGGCCGGGTGCGCATGACGCTCGGAGGAACAAATGCGTGACAAAATCGCCAGAGAAAATGGGTGAAAACTTCCGCAATCGCGGCAGATTTTCCGCAAATCATCACCAGTCCGTTGAATTATGAATACCACGCTCTCCTCAACACCCGCCGAACTGCCGGCACTGGGTATTTTTTCCGACCTTGATGCGTCCTTGCGCGCCAAGCTGGCGGCGGCGGGTGATTTCGAGACCTTCGCCCCGGGCACGTATGTGGTCACGCAGGGCGAGCCCAACCACCACCTCATGTTCGTGCTCTCGGGCAAGCTCAAGGTCTATATCCGCAACCACGCGGACACGATCGAATTGCCGCCGATCCTGCCTGGGGAAACGGCCGGGGAGATGAACATCATCGATCCGCTCAAGGCCAGCGCCGATGTGGTGGTGGGCAGCAAACCCGCCTATGTCTTCACGCTCAGCCAGGCTGAATTCGAAGCCTTGGTGAAGAGCGATCCCGCCGCGGGCTATCGGGTGCTGCACGCCCTTGCTCGCGAGCTGTGCCATCGCCTGCGCGTCAATTCGGAGACGCTGTTGCACCGGGCGCAAAGTCACCGCGAGCATTTTCAGGACGAGGATTATTGAATTTCTCCTCCCCGTTGACCCAGGTCGAGACCACGGAAAAATCGTCGTCCAGCACCACGAGATCGGCGGCGAAGCCGGGTTCGATTTTGCCGACGCCGGGCAGGCCGAGCGACTGCGCCTGGTTCCACGACGTGGTCGCCACCAGTTCGCTCAAGGGCAGGCCGGTCAGCGCGGCGACGTTTTTCAGGCCGTCATTGTAGCGGAGCACGCTGCCGGCCAGTGTGGTGGGATTGAGCCGCGCCGCGCCTTCCTTCACCTGCACGGCCAGCCCGCCGAGTTGGTAGTCGCCGTCGCCGAGATGCGAGGCCAACATGGAGTCGGTGATGAGGATCAATTGCCGCAGCGGCTTCACCTTGAAGATCAGCCGCAGCATGTCGGCATTGAGGTGCAGCGTGTCGCAGATGAGTTCGAGCTTCACGTCATCGTCCAGCAAGCCGCTGCCGACCACACCCAGCGCGCGGTGGTGCAGCGGGCTCATCTGGCAGCAGAAATGCGTGAGGTGCGTGAGGCCGGCGGCTTTGGCGGCGAGGAACTCCTCCCGCGTGGCCGCGGTGTGCGCGAGGCTGGTGGTGATGCCCGCCGCCGTCATCGCGCGGATGAAGTCGATTCCGCCCGGCATCTCGGCCGCCACCGACACCACGGCCACCGGCGTGATGGCATGCAGCGCGAAAAGCTCTTCGGCATCGGGCGGACGCACGAAGGCGGGGTTTTGCGCGCCGATGAATTTCGGGTTGAGAAACGGTCCCTCGACATGCAGCGCAGGCGCCTTGGCGAAGTCTTGTTGCTTCCGGTATTCCGCCACCGCGCGTGCGGCGGCAAGCAACGGCTCCGGTCCCAGTGTCAGCGTCGTGGGTAGAAACGTGGTGACGCCTTCGGCCAGCTTGGCTTTCGCGATGACGCGCACCGCGTCCACCGTGCCGTCGCACACGTCCGCACCGGCCGCGCCGTGGGTGTGGATGTCGATGAAGCCGGGCAGCAGTTTTTGGCCCTGAAGGTCCACCACGCGCGCCCCCGCTTCATCGGCCGCGGTGGGCGAGAGCGAGGCGATGTTGCCGTCTTCGATCACCACGGAGGCGTCGGGTTGGTCGAGACCGGGAGAGATGAGATGACAGTGCGTGAGAATGGTCTTCATGAGCGAGCCGGACTCATAGCATGGGTTTGCCTAGCGGAGAAAGGCCCAAGTCGGCGACGACGCGGAATTCGCTCGCCCGCGCATAGGTGGGCAGCGCGGCGTTGGCCCGTTCCAGCAGGGCCGCGCCCGACACCGCGTCCAGACATTCGATGACCAGTCGCGTCCCGGCGCGCGGATCGGGTTCGTTGCGCAAACGCGCGCGGCCGAAGCAGCCGAGTGCCAGCGCGGCATCGGCGAGCGCGCGCTCCACGAGCGTCAGGTCCACCAATTCGCCGAGCCGCTTCACCGTGCGGTCGCGGCGACCGAGGAAGCGCAGCCACGTGTGGCCGCCATCTTTTTCCAAGGCCACTCGATCCGCGGTGGCCAGCCATTCCGGAAAATCCTCGCGCTGCCAATGCCCTCCGGCGTCGCGCCACAGCCGGCATGTCGCGCGGGCCGGGCCGCGCAGACGCAGCGTGCCGTCTTCCTCTGCGACGCGCGCCTCCCAATGCGGCAGCAAAATGAGGCGCGTGCTGTCCGGCTCGTCCGGCGGTTGCGTGGCGACCTGCGAGGCGGCTTCGGTCAAGCCGTAGCTGGCCAACACCGGCCAGCCCAACGCCCGTGCTTGCCGCCACAAGGCCGGCCGCAGCTCGCCGCCGCCGACCACGATCGCCCGCAATGCGCACGGCGCGGCCAGGCCGCGTTCGACCACATCGAAAACCTGCGTCGGCACCAGCGTGGTCAGCGTGATGGCTTCCGCCTCGCACACCGCATGAAATGTTTCCGGCGACCATTTGTCTTTCACCACGGCGCATGACGCCGAGGCCACCCACGCCCGCGCCTCCACGCCGAACCCGCCGACATGAAACCGCGGCAGCACCCGCAACCAGCGATCCGCCGCCGTCACGCTCAGGAACGCATTGACCGCCCGCGCGGAGGCCAGCAGCGCCTCGCTGGTGAGGCCGATCCATTTCGGCCTGCCCTCGCTGCCGGAGGTGCGGAACAATACCAGCCCGCGCGTTAGCGGCAGTGCGGCCAACTCCGCCGCCTCTTGCGCGGCAGCGAGGCCATAGGCCGACGCATCCCGCGTGTTGTAAAAAGCCTGCGTGGAGTCGTCCCGCCAGAACGTGTCGTCCATGGGGCTCGACTCCGCTGTGTTTCCCGCGCTCATCGTTCCCGGCTTAATTGATTTTCTCCCACGGGAGCCGTTCCAAGAGATCATCGAAGCCGAACGCCGGACCGGGCGGGCACAGCAGGCAGTTTTCCTCGTCCACACGCAGACGCTCGCTGAATTCATCCGGCTCGAACAGCGTGTGCGAAGCCAGCCCGCCGACCTCTTCCTGGTGGGGATTCGCCGCGTAATAGGCGGCCGCCTCCCGCGCCGCGAACAACACGCCGAGAGGATGATCCATATAGCTGGTGAAGATGACCCGGCCTGGCCGCGCGCGGACCAGATCGCACGCCGGTTTCACGATCGACACCCGCGCGCGGACCGGTGCGCGGTCGCTGGCCAGATCGAACGGCGTCGAGCGCTGCACCTTATCCCAGTCGAGTTGATGCGCCTCGAAAGGGTCCTCCACAAAGTCGAGGCGTTGGATCGTGGCATCGTCGAGGCGTCGCACGAAGTCGCGGAATTGCGCCACGCTCAGCGTCTGGTTGAAATCGATCCGCAGCTTCTTGGCCGCGTAATCACGCAGCGGCGCCGGATCACGTGCCAGTTCGGGCCCGCCCTTGATCTTCACCACCATGGCCGCCTTCGTATCGTAGTAATGACTGGGCGGAGCGTCGAAATCCGTGAACGCATTGCGCCCGAGCCGCCGCGCCGCGCCATCGAGCTTGCAGGCCACGCGCAGTTTTTCCAGATGGCTGGTAAAGCCGTCTCGGACGAGGATCGACAATTGCCGGTCCAGCGGCAGATCGCCCAGTTCCGGGCGCGGATGTAGGCACCCGATGCCGTCGCCGATGTGGACCAGCGCGCCGGGATGCTCCCGCGAGGGATTGAGCGCGCTCAGCGGTTGCCGCGAACGCAACGTGTAGCGCCAGACGTAAAGGGGTGGTGAGGCCGGAGTGGTCATCGGAAAAACAACGCCCCCACGGTGACCAGCAACGCGAAGAGAAGCAACTGCGCGCCTGCCAGGGCGAGGAATTTGTTGTAAACGGCCGAGGGGGGTGTGCGCTGGATCAACCCGGCCAGCGGCACGGCCGTCACCACACACGCCAGCGAGGCGAA
>CAZQUC010000241.1:0-6721 GCA_964596095.1 uncultured Enterobacteriaceae bacterium | reverse complement strand
TCGTTGTTGGAATTATCCATCCACATCCGTCCATTGCCGCTGGGGGCCACGAAGATGGTGCCGAGACCATTGCGTCCCAAGAGCGCCGCCCGCGCGCGGGCGCCGGGTATATATTCCAGCGGGTTTTCCAAGGTCCGGTAACCGGCGGTTTCCGGTCCCGGTCCGTTCAGTGAATTATTGTCGGGCGCGCCAAAGCCGAGATTCTTGATCGGGATGGGCAGGCTGTCCGACGGCTCGACATCGCTCCAAAGAGGAATGAAGGTTTCGGCAGGGGTTCCTTCATACACAATTCTGCCGGGGAAACTATACGCATCGGCTCCCCCGGAAAGATATCGGCTGGCGGCGGCGATGATGGCGTCCTGCGTCGGCGCAAGCAGGCTGCCAAGAGAAGCCGGGTTCTGCGACAAATCCGGCTGCTGCGGCACTCCGCCCACGGAGGGGTCGGGGATGTAATAAGTGAGCGCGCGGATACCGACCGGGATGGATTCCGGCGCGACCCCGACCACCCCCAGATTGCCGTTGCCCCCCTGCCGGCCATTGTTCGCCAACGCGGAGATCACCCCGGCCATGGCGGTGCCATGCGCCTGATTGACATATCTCGCATGATTAACCCAAGTATCGCCGGACCACGACTGCACCAATGGGGGCGGGTAGGGATCTTGCAGTGTCGCCGACTGCGCTGTCAACAAATAGGCGTGATGCCCGGTCGCGCCAAAGTCCGGGCGGAAATCCGGATGATCCGTCTGAAACCCGTCATCCACGATGCCGACGCGGACGCCCCGCCCCCGGATGCCGCGCCGGTTGACATCGGCTTCATCCTCATCCGCCGCGAAATCGCCCCACACAGGTTGCGGACGGGACCAGCCGGGGGGAACAAAAAGCCGTGGATAGATATTCAAATGATATTCATCGCTTTGGATGAAATCCTCGACACCTTCCTCAAAGAGGGCTGCTTGTCCTTCAGCAAGAGAGGGCAGCAAGTGCCACTGCTCCGGAAAAAACTGATCCACCGGGTAAACCGACTTGGGCTGCACGGCGGTGATCACATCATGATCCGCGGCCGCGATGCGGGCGTCACGGGCGAGTTTGGGCACGATTTCCAACGCGGCGAACGCGGTTTTGGCCACAAAGCGCGTCAGCCCGGCCGGCGAAATCCCCGCGACCGGCGTCAGCCCGTAGGCGCCGGCGATCTCGCGCGCGGTGACCCCGGGCTTGAGGGCGGTGACGATCTGACCGGTCACAATATGGGCGCTGGCGGCCGTGCGCGCGATCCCGCGTGGATACAGCACCGGATACACCGCGCGCGCGCCCTTCCATTCGTGCTCCACCACGCCGGCCAATCCCCGGCGGTGGTCCTGGGGCTGAATGCGGTTGAAGGCCAGGGCGCCCTGCGGATTGAGCACCACCAACTCATCGAGAGCGAGTTGCAGATTCGACTTAGTATTCAGCCCCCGGGCGGAAGCGGCGAGGCCCGGCTCCAATTTCCGCCCGTCACTGGCCAGCCATTGGTCGTAGCGCACCCGCCACGCGGCCCATTCCTCGGCGGAACTCTGGTGAGCTGGCTGCAGCGGCCGCGGCGGGCGCGGCACGGCGGCGGTGCGGTCCACGGCGTCTGGAGCGTCACTCCGATGCCGCTGGCTGTAACGCCACCCGACAATCGCCAGGGTGGCCAAAAGCGAAAGCGCAAAGCTGGTTTTCAAGGCTTTGCGCGAGTGACGACGGGCGGGCTGTCTTGGGGACTGGGGCATGGAATGAGGCTCCGGTTGCATTTACAATGTAAATATGTGGGGCCGCCAGAGGCCCCGCAAGGTGAAACTTGCGGGAAGGAACATTTCTCAGGGAAAAATGCGCCGTGACGTCGGACAGGCCGGACCTTATTGTGTCGGGCGGAATCCGGTTTGCACGGAATTTTTTAGAAAAGAAGGTTGCGGATCGCACAACCTCGCTAAACTCCGCGTCCCCCCTTTCGTTCGCCGTGCGTCCGCACGGCTTTCGCATTTCAGGCAGCGATGCCGGAGTCGAATTTTTTCCCGTTCACCACACCCAGTCATGGCCAAGGAAGTCGTCAAAGTCGTCAAATTGCAAATTCCCGCGGGGCAAGCCAATCCGGCCCCGCCGGTCGGTCCCGCGCTCGGTCAGGCCGGGGTGAATATCATGGAGTTCTGCAAGCGCTTCAATGCGGAAACGCAGAAAAGCGCGGGCGACCTGCTGCCGGTGGTGATCTCCGTTTACAAGGACAAGTCCTTCACCTTCATCACCAAGCAACCGCCGGCCTCGGCGCTCATCAAGAAGGCGGCCAAGATCGCCTCCGGCTCCAAGGAACCGAACAAGACGAAAGTGGCCAAGCTCACCAAGGCCCAGGTCGCGGAGATCGCCAAGCAAAAGGCGCCCGACCTCAACGCCAACGATCCCGAAGCGGCCTTCCGCATCATCGCCGGCACCTGCCGCCAGATGGGCATCGAGATCGAAGCCTGATTTTTTCTCCTCCCGCCCACGCAGGAGAGCCGCCCCGTCCGGTTCGCCACCACTGCCCGACATCATGCCCAAAAAACCAAGCAAACGCTATCGTGAGGCGCAAAAACTGGTCGAAACCGGCCGCGCCTATTCCCTGGAAGAAGCCACGGAACTGGTGAAAAAGTTCCCGGCGCCCAAGTTCGACCAAACGGTCACCCTCAGCTTCAAGATGGGGGTCGATCCGCGCAAGTCGGACCAAGCCATCCGCGCGAACTGCGACCTGCCCCACGGCTCGGGGAAAAAGGTCACCGTGCTCGTCTTCGCCAAAGGCGCCGCCGCCGACGCCGCGCGTGAAGCCGGCGCCGAATTCGTCGGGTTCGAGGATCTCATCAAGAAAGTCACCGAAGGCTTCGTCGGGTTCGACGTGGCCGTGGCCACCCCGGACGCGATGACGGAAGTGCGCAAACTCGGGAAACAGCTCGGCCCGCGCGGCCTGATGCCGAATCCGAAAACCGGCACCGTCACCGACGACACCGCCAAGGCCGTCAAGGCCGTCAAGGCCGGCCAGGTCAGCTTCCGCCTCGACCGCAACGGCAACATCGCCGCCACCATCGGCAAGGCATCCTTCACCCCCCAGCAACTCACGGAAAACGCCCTCGCGCTCATCGACTCCGTGCTGCGCGCCAAACCCGCCACCGCCAGGGGCAAATACGTGCAATCGCTCACTCTCGCCGCCAGCATGTCGCCCGGCGTGCGCGTGGACGAGAGCAAATATGTCAAAGCCTAACCGGGGAAATCCAAGAACATGAATCCTGTCAAAGAAGTTGTTGTCAACGAATTGAGCGAGCGGCTGACCCAGTCGCCCTTCCTCTTCGTGGTGGATTACACCAAGACCACCGTCTCCGAGTTCAACGAAGTCCGCAAACGCCTGCGTGAAGTCGGTGCCAAGCTGACTGTGGCCAAGAATACCTTCGTGCGCATCGCGGCCCGGAATGCCGGCTTGTCCGAGGAAATCGCCAAGAATCTCCTCGGTCAGAGCGCCATCGTCACCGGCGAGGAAGACGTGGCCGCCGCCGCGAAAGTGCTCAAGACCTTCAACAAGGAAAGCAAGAAGCTCCCGCTGCGCGGCGGCATCGTCGATGGCAACTACATCGATGAGACCACGGCCAACGTCCTCGCCGACCTGCCCACCAAGCCGCAACTGCAAGCGCAGCTCCTCGGCGTGCTGCTCGCCCCGGCGACCAAGTTCGTCCGCACCCTCAACGAGCCGGCCGCCTCGCTCGCCCGCGTCCTCCAGGCGCTGGCGGACAAGGACAAACCCGCCGCCTGATCCCTTTTTCCCGCTCCGTTCCGCTTCCCGCTGGCGTGGTCATCCGCGCCCACGGAGGCGGAAAGATCGGGAAACCACCAGAAACCATACACTAACCATAACCCAGTTCCTTGCCGGACCGGCGGCCGCCGGTCTTAATCGTCCCGAAGCTTCGGAGCGCGGCAACACTGACCAACTACCATGGCTGACATTGCTAACATCGTCGAACAACTCAGCGGCCTGACCGTCCTCGAAGTCGCTGATCTCGTGAAACAACTCGAAGAGAAGTGGGGCGTCTCCGCCGCCGCTCCCGTGGCCGTGGCCGCCGGACCGGTCGCCGCCGCCGCGCCCGTCGAGGAAAAAACCGAATTCGACGTCATCCTCGCCGCCGCCGGCGACAACAAAATCGCCGTCATCAAGGAAGTCCGCGCCGCCGTCCCCGGCCTCGGCCTCGCCGACGCCAAGAAGCTCGTCGAAAGCGCGCCCCAGCCGCTCAAGACCGGCGTGCCCAAGGCCGAAGCCGAAGAGATCAAGAAGAAGATCGAGACTTCCGGAGCCAAAGTGGAAATCAAGTAACTCCAGGATCATCCATCCATCCGGCGCGGCGGCGCTTCGCCCCGCGTCCGGCCTCTCCCAAGCACCCGCTCGCCGGGTGCCTTTTTTTATGGGCGGATGGCCGGGATTTAGATGCGAATGAGCAGCACCGAGCCTCGCCCTCCAAAAGGCGCAACGCCTCCCGCTGTCCTGGGCCTCTAGGAAGGTATAAATTTAAGATTTCCGTAAAATTTGTTGCCGAGAACGAGCCGTGGGCGCATGGGTTTTTCATGCGTCGCGTGTGTTGTCTCTTGTTGGGAGTTTCCTGCGGTTGGTGGAGCGGGTGCCAGAAGTTGCGGCCTTATGTCAAAGCCAAGCCGGCCGAGTTGTCGGCGTTTTTGCCGCACCGCCGGCAGATGGTCCGACGGCCGGCGAAGGCCGCGTTCCAATGGGAATGGCGCACCCGGGACCAGCAGCAACAACGTCTGGCCGCGCCCATCCGGCAGCTTTACGTCGCGCCGGTGACACTCAAGTATCTGCGCGCCGCGCGCGTGGGAGTCGGGCGCTGGGAGCAGGACCGCGGCGGAACGACCGACCCGGCGGCGCCGGAGATCGCGCGGCGGTTGCGGGACGCGGTCATCATCGCCTTTCAAAAATCCCCCACGCCGCGTTACACGGTGGTGTCCCGTCCTTCGCGCGAGACGCTGACGCTGGAGCTGGCCATCACCGAGCTGGCCCGCACGCGCACCGGCGGCAATACGGCCAAGCTGGGGGCCAAAATCTTGCTCGGCCCCATCGGCAGCCTCGCGGGGTTGTCACTGGATACCAGCGGCGTGGTGGCGATGGAGGGCAAGGTCACGCTTTCCGCCACCGGCACGCCGCTCTACGAATTCGCCGATCAGGAAAAAGACAAACTCACGCTCTACACGCTGCGGGATTTCGCGCCCTACGGCCACAATATCGTCTCGCTGGAGGAGTGGGCGCGGCAGATCGAGGAAATCTCCCGCACCCCACCCTCCCAACCGGTGGAAGATTCCACTTTCTGGACGTTGATGCCGTTTTGAGTCATTGACGAGCGTATCCTCGCCCGAGACTCGGAACGCCGGAGGGTCGCCAGAAATTATACCACGATCTGTTAAAAGCGGGTCTTATGTGGCATTGTGCCTCCGGTCAATGTTCCGTGAAAGGAGCCTCTGGCTTCCCCGCCGAGCCAGAGGCTCGGGACACAGATCATGAGCTGGAGCCGAAGCAAAGACCGCCCAAGGCAACCCAATGCCGCGGTGCCTACCAAAATCGACCCGTTTTTAATTAATCATGGTCTCACGTCCTCACGACTTGTCATGCCGAGATCAACGGCAAAAGCGCACCCGCCCCCCACGTGTCTCAGCGCCGGAGACGAAAGAATGCGCGCGTGGAAGCCGGATCGGCAGGCACGGGCCGGACGTAATCCGCGCCTTCGATGGCGAAAGGACCGGCAATCTCAGTCCATGAGGCAGGCTCCAGCGATGCGGAGGTTTCCAGACGGACCTCGCCCACCGAGACCGGCCACCGCAAAACGCCCACCTCCTCCGGGGAGGCCGCCGGAGCCAGACTCAACACCTCCCCCAACGGCGGAGGCGACACGACCGAGGCGTAGTCGCGCCCGACTTTCAACTCGTCGATGACGTAAGCGTCGCCGTTGTCGAGTCCCGAGGTGCGGATGACGAAATGCGAGAGCGTCTCCAGCCCGGATGCGGCCATCACCCGCGCGGCCGGCGGACCGGGATCGTCCGGCGACGAAGGATCGACATAGAGACTGACTTCGTCGTAGGTGTCGCCATCCGCCGCCACCCGCCCGACGAGAAGAAACGTGGTGGCGGCGGCGATCTCCATGTCCTCGGCGAAGGCGGTGTTGTCCTGACTGGTCGTGCTCCGGGCGAAAAACCGGAACGGTTGGTCCGGCGGAAACGTGGTGGTCTCGGTATTGGCGCCGATGCTGATCCGCGGGTTGCCCGCGTTGTCATTGTCCTCGAAGCCCACCTGGAAGAAATCCTGGTTCGAAAGCGGGCTGGCATTGTTGCAACGAAACAGCACGCTGAACCAGAGCACGTCCCCGGCCGCGGCCCGGAACACTGTGCCGAGCGGCCGCATCACCGCGTAACTGCCATTGGCGATATTGTAAAACCGCAGCGCGCGACTGCCGCCGTGGAGGGAGATCCCGCCATTGCTGTAAACGACCGGCGACGCCGTGCGGTTTTCGATGAGGACCAGCGATTTGATGGCGCGGTTCACATCATACGGTCCGCCCCAGCCGAAGCCGCCGTCCAGCCCCACGCCGACCGAGCCGTTGGCCCCCGGCTCGACCTGGATGCCCGCCTCATACTCCTCGAAACCGTCAAAAGCCACCAATTGCGCCCTCAACCCACCGGGAGCGGGCATCAGGAA
>CAZQUC010000240.1:0-6731 GCA_964596095.1 uncultured Enterobacteriaceae bacterium | reverse complement strand
CCGGCCCTCTCTCCCGCCGAAGCGAAAAAACGGCTCGGCCTCGCGCTGGGCACTTACTTCGCCAACCAGCAAAAAAGCCAACCCAGCGAAACCGCGCTGAATTACGAGGAGGTCGAGCAAGCCCTGAAAGAGGTGCTTAGCAAAAAGAGCAAGAGCTACGCGCTCGGCGCCCGCTTCGCCGGCCAGTTGGCGCATGACGACATCGACGTGGACACGACCGATGTGATCGCCGCCTTCAAGGCCGCCCTGGAGACCAAGGAGCCGCTCCTCGACCAGAAAGGCGTCAATGAGGAATTGCAGAAACTGACCGCCGGCATCCGCGCCAAAGCCCAGGCGGTGGCGGCCCAGGAAGGCGAGAAGAACGAAGCCGAAGGCAAGGCCTTCCTGGAAAAGAACAAGAGCGAGGAAGGCGTGCAGGTCACGGAATCCGGCCTGCAATACAAAGTCTTGGAACCCGCGCCAAACCCGGACGCGCCACGGCCGACCGCCGACGACACCGTGGTCTGCCATTATACGGGCACGCTGCTCGACGGCACGCAGTTCGACGCCTCGCCGGCCGGCCAGCCGCGTCCGTTCGGCCTCCGCTCCGTCGTCAAGGGCTGGACCGAGGGCATCCCGCTGATGCCAGTCGGCTCGAAATACCGGTTCTGGATTCCGGCGGACCTGGCCTATGGCAACAACCCGCGGGGCAACGTGATCCGTCCCGGCCACACGCTCGTCTTCGACATCGAACTCGTCGAAATCAAACCGCCGGCGCCCAAGCCCGCGCCCGTCGCCGGGCAGCCCAAGCTCGAAAGAGGCGAAAAAGCCGTCGCCACCACGCCACCCATCGCGGTGGAAATGAAGGATGGCAAAGCGGTGGTTCGCCAAGTGACGCCGGAGGAGGAAGCCGCCGCGAAGAAAAAAGCGGCCGAAGCGGCCAAGGAAGCCACTCCCCCGGCGCCCAAGGAATAGCCACCGCGCGCCGGTTGCCGTCACCTCACACACGCGGCGGTCGGCCGACCGCCGCTTTTTTTCATGAGCCAGCCGTCCGGTCACCGCCCCTGCGTCCGCCGCCGCTGGCTCGTCCGGCTCCTGCCGTTCGCCTCGGTTCTGCTCTCCCACTGCACCTCGATGTCCACCCCGCCGTCTCATCCACCGAAGCTGGGCGCCGCGGCCTGGACCGCGAGCGATGAGAAGACGCTCCCCTTCCAACGCTGGCCGGACACGCTCGAGCCGGCGAAATCCGCCCCGGCCGGAACCACCCGACCCGCGGACGCCCGCGCGCAACGCCGCGTCACCCAGCGGCCCGCCGGCACTCCGTCCTCGCTGCAAGCCGGCCATCCCCACGCCATCGTCATCTGCATGCATGGGCTGAGCGGGGCGGCGAGCGATTTCTGGCCGCTCGGCCAGGAGTTGCCCAAGCGCGACCTGCTCGTCTATGCCCCGCAACTGCGCGGCCAAGGGCACGATCCCGATCTCAAAACCCGCGGCGACATCAGCTCCTCCCGGCGCTGGCAGCGCGATCTGCGGGAGTTCACCACGCTGGTCCGCGAGCGCCATCCCGGCGTGCCCGTCTTCTGGCTCGGGGAGAGCATGGGCTCGCTCATCGTCATGCAAACCGCCGCGCGGCGCCCCCTTTCCGGACCGTTTTCCCCGCCCGATGGCGTGCTCCTGCTCTCCCCCGCCGTCGGCCTGCGCGAACGGCTGCCGGTGTGGAAAGAATGGCTCGTCCGCACCGCCAACCACGTCATCCCCGCCCGGCGCATCGACATTGCCAAGCTCGACTCCAAGCGCGTGCCCACCATGCAGGTCACCCGCCACACCACGCAGGCCTCGCAGACCCCGCTGACGCCGCATGCGGTCACCGGCCAGTCCATCCGCCTCCTGCTGGAAGTGGACAAGATGATGCAGCAAAGCAACGACGCCGCCCGCGCGCTCACCCTGCCCGTGCTCGTGCTCTACACGCCCAACGACCCGATCGTGACCCGCGAGCAGGTCGAGCGATGGTTCGAGCACATCGACTCCGCGGACAAAACGCGCCTCTTTTATCCCGAGGATTACCACCTCATCCTCCACGACGACCACCGCTGGCAGGCCGTCGAGCAGATCGGCGACTGGCTGCTGCGCCGCGCCACCCCCGCCGCGCCTGCCAAACGCCCTTCCACCAAAAAACTCCGCCGCTGACCCGCCCGTGGCTTCTCCGGTCCCGCCGATGAAAATCGACTGTCATGTGCATTGCGTCGGCGACGGCTCGGACGGCTCCGGGTGCTGGATGGATCTCGGCTCGCTGCGGCGGCGCCTCATGGGCCGCCTGCTCCTGCGCAGCACCGGCTTGCCGGCCTCCCTGCTCAAGAGCGGCTTCGATGTCGCGTATCGCGAACGCCTGTTGCAGTGGATCCGCGCTTCTTCCCTCGACCGCGTGGTGCTGCTCGCGCAAGACCTGCCTCATGATGAAACCGGCCGCCCCCTCCGCCGCGTGGCTGTGCTATATGTGCCGAACGACTACGTGCTCCGGCTCGCGAAGGAGCACGAGGAATTCATCCCCGCCGTCTCCATCCACCCCGCGCGCCCGGACGCGCTGGCCGAGCTGGAGCGCTGTCTCAACGCCGGCTCCCGGGTGCTGAAACTCCTGCCCAACTGCCACGGCGTGGATACATCCTCCCCACGCTATCGGGATTTTTGGAGGCTCATGGCCCAAGGCCGCATGATCTTCCTCGCCCACACCGGCGGCGAATCCACCCTCACCGTGCTCAACCGCGCCTACGAAAACCCGGAACTTCTGCGCGGCCCGCTGGACGAGGGCGTCACCGTCATCGCCGCGCACGGGGCCGGCAGAAACCATCCTTTCAGCCGCCACCACACCCCCGCGCTGCTCGCTCTGATGGCCGATTACCCGCATCTTTACGCCGACAACAGCGCGCTCACCACCGTGAACCGCCACGGCACCGTGCCCGAACTGTTGCCCCCGTCCATCCAAGCCCGCGTGCTGCACGGCAGCGACTATCCCGTGCCCGTCTCCGCTTGGGGACCGTGGTTCGGCGGTCTCTATTCCGCGGAGGCGCGCCGCTCCCTCAGCCGTCTGCGCAATCCTCTGGAACGCGATTGCCAGGCCAAACACCACATGGGCTTCTCCCCCGACACCTTCACTCGCCTCGCCGGGTTGCTCAACGGGCCGGCCTGACGCTGCCGCGCTTATTTCGTCGGCACGAGATCACAACCTATAATAAGGCAGTGCCCTATTTCGCATCGCAATTCGTTGAAAATCAACAACTGGAAATTTCAAATTAGGACACTACCTATAATAAAGTTGAATTTAATTCTTCTCTATTCAAATTACACCGTTCATATTTATCAGTTCTCATTAGACAGTTCAAAGTTTCGCGTTAATTTATTTCTTTACGCGCAACGATGCTCACACCCACCGCCCACCTTAAAGCGGCCCGCAAAACGGCCCAACTCACTCAACCACAAGCCGCCGCGTTCTGTGGCGTCTCCTTTTCCGCGTGGGAAAAATGGGAACGCGGCGTCAACCCCATCTCTCCACCCACCTTGGCCGGCTGCCTGCTTCTGCTCGGCGAAACACCCGCTCTCGCGAGAGAAGCCGCCCTCAGGCTCATCGCCGCCGATGCTCCGTAGCAGAGGCGGCCCACTTACGACTCCTCTCACGTCAATCCCAAAGGGATTGCGACTCAAAGCCCAGGGTTGGCGCGACGGCAGGAGTGCCTACCCTGGGTCAGCGTGCCCCAATCTCGAAACCCCAACGGGGTTTCGACCTCTTCGGTGGCGACATCCGAGCGAGGGAAAGCCACCCCTGAACGGGGCCACAACCGCGTTGCGGTTGTCTCAATGGTGGGCGTAGTCCCAGGGTAGGCGCTCCTTCGTCGCGCCAACCCTGGGCTGGAGGACGAGGCCCCGTTGGGACCGCCACCGCACGAAAGCCCTCTCTAAAGTCACACATTGTCAACGAGAAAGCCCATACAGATGATTCATTAACCTGACGCCGGTAGGCGGGACGCCCCCGCCACGTCATGCCGGGGCTACGCAGTCGGGGCAGAGACCGTAGAATTCCAGCTCGTGGTAAACCTGGCGGTAGCCGCTTTTCTTCATGATCTTCCGCTCCAGTTCCTCCACCGGGCAAACCATGTCCACGTCTTCGATTTTGCCACAGCCGGTGCAGACCAGATAGTCGTGATGATGGCCGGGAACGACGAGCTGGAAATACGTCGCGCGCTCGTGCAGACCGAGGCGGCGCACGAGGCCCGCCTCCTCCAGCTTCATCACCAAGCGATAAACGGTGGCTTGATCCAACTCCCGCAAATCTTCGACCTGGTTCAGTTCGGCGAGGGTGGCGGGATGGTGATGGGCGGCGAGATGCTCGAGCAGGCTGACCAGCCCGCGGCTGCGCCTCATGCCGCGCGCGCGCAGTTGCTCCACACAGGATTCCACCAACGCGGCCACGTCACTCGCGGGCGCGTGGCAGGCGGCCGGCGCGTGGCACTCTTTGGCGGAACAGGTGGTGGTGGCGGCCATCGGTGTGGGTGCCCCTTGTCTAACCACCGATCCGCCCGGCGCGCAAGCCGAGGTTTGACCGTGGCGGACGAGGGGCGACGGCCGCGCTTTCCACAAAAAATCCGCGCGCGGCTTGGCGGAACCGATGGCGTCGTTACACTGCGCCGGTGAAACGTCCATCGCGCCGCACCCATTCCAGCCCGCATCAGAAGCCCGCCACGCTCCATGAGGATGCGTTGGTGGAGTTGGTGCGGACCACGCCCGACGCCCTCGTGCTCGTGCTCGACTGCGTGCAGGATCCACACAATCTCGGCGCCTGCCTCCGCACCGCCAACGCGGCGGGCGCGGTGGCGGTGGTCATTCCGCGCGACAAATCCGCGCCCTTGACGGAGGTCGCGCGCCATGTCGCCGCCGGCGCGGCCGAGCACACACCGCTGGTCACTGTCACCAATCTCGCCCGAGCCCTGGGGCGGCTGCAAGACGCCGGCCTGTGGCTGGTGGGCACGGCCGATGAGGCGGAGGAGAACCTTTACGACCTCGACCTCACCGGACCGATCGGCATCGTGATGGGCGCCGAGGGCGGCGGGCTGCGGCGGTTGACGGCGGAGAAGTGCGATCATCTCGTGCGCCTCCCCATGCTCGGCACGGTGTCGTGTCTCAATGTCTCCGTCGCCACCGGCGTCTGCTTGTATGAATGCGTGCGGCAACGCCAAGGCGGCGGCCGGACGCCGTCGGCCCCGGCGGAGGGGTTCATGGTGGAGTGAGCCCGCGGCGAGCCGCCGCCGTTCCCGGCCGGGACGATTTTTCCCGTTGCATCGAGGAACGCCCGTCGCCTCGCTTTCTTTGTTTCTTCATCCTCATTCTTTCGCAGTGACCATCCAATCATTGAGCCGGTGGGCCGGAATCGACGCCATTCCCGAATGGGTCTGGAATTTCCAACACACGCCGGACACGCGGGTGCATTTCGGTCTTGGTGTCGTCGCCGAGGCGGGCCGGCATGCCCGCGAAATGGGGAGCCGGCATGTGCTCGTGGTCACCGATCCCGGCCTCGCTCGCGGCGGGCATCTGCGCACGGTGCTGACGAGCCTCCAGGAGGCGGGCGTGGAATTTTCGGTCTTCGAGGACGTGGTGCCCAATCCCACCCTCGACACAGTGGAGCACTGCCTATCGCTCTCGCAGGCCTTCGGCGTAGATGGCTTTGTCGCCCTCGGCGGCGGCAGCAGCCTGGATACCGCGAAAGCCACGAATTTCCTCTACACCAATGGCGGACCGCTGTCCGCCTACTGCGATCCCGAGGCCGGGCGGGTGAAGGAGGCGCTCCTGCCGTGGCTCGCCATTCCCACCACCGCGGGGACCGGCAGCGAATGCCTGGCTTTCGCGTTCATCCACGATCCGGCGGGCGGGCGGGTCCTGGCCTGCGGTGATCGCCAGGCCGCGGCGCGTCAGGTGTTGCTCGATCCGCAACTGACCCTCACCCAACCGCGCCGCGTCGCGGTCCTCGCCGCGCTGGGCGCGCTCGCGCTCGCGCTGGAGTCCGCGGTGTGTCCCTCGCGCACCGAAGTTTCCGTGGCCTCGGCCACCGCCGCGTTCCGGTTGCTGGCCGCCGGGTTGCCGCGCGTGCTGGCGGACCCGCAGTCGCTGGAGGCGCGTGGCTTGGTGCAGGTGGGCGCGGCCCTGGCCGGTGCAGCGGAGGCGCCCGCCCTGCCCGGCGCGGCGCATGCCGCCGCCACTCTCCTCACGGCTCGCTTCGGCCTCGCGCATGGCCTTGCGCTCGCCCTCATGATGCCCCATGTCCTTCGCCACAATCTTTCAGCGCCCGCCGCCGCGGAGACCTATCGCACGCTCTTACCGGGAGAGGATCCCGCCGCGTGGTTCAGTGGTCTGGTCCGCTCCGCCGGCGTGCCTATGACATTGGAGGAAGGCGGAGTGCCCCTCGCTGAGCGCGGAAGCCTTCCCGCGCTCGCCGCCGCGGCCGCCGGCGTCGAGCACGGGAATCCTGCGCCGGTGGATGAAGCCGCCTTCGCCGCCTGGTATCGCGCGGTGTGGGGATGACCGGCCCTTGGCTCGGGAGACACACCGGCAAGCCGGTGAGCGGGAAAGCGGAGGCGAGCCTCCGCACTCCAAAATGCTTTCTTCGAGGTCAGCGCTCTTCGCGGAATTCCCAATTCTCCACTTTCCCGCCGATGAACTCCACCCGGCGACGGGTGTGCGGCACCCATTCCACGATCGTCCCGCCGTGC
>CAZQUC010000239.1:0-6736 GCA_964596095.1 uncultured Enterobacteriaceae bacterium | reverse complement strand
CGGATCCGACAGATGAGGCTGATCCGTCGGATCCGACCGATCTTTTTTCCCTGGCCGGTGGCGAAGTTGTCGGTTGTGCGGACGGCAGGATGGCCGCAGTAGCCTTTGCCGGCGGAGGCGCGCTCATGGCACGCTTCCGGCGGCGTGACTGTTTTCGCTTTCTGCCACCATGGACTCCGCTGTTTCCCCATCCGTTGCCATGCCCGTCCGGGGCGTCAAGGGATGGCTGTCGCGTCAATCGGCGCTCGTGCTCGCGGGGTGGGCGATGACGGCGGCGTTCACGGCTTACGGGTGCATGTATGCCTTCCGCCGGCCTTACACGGCAGCGACTTACGCGGGAACGTTCTGGGGATTGGATTACAAAACCCTGCTCGTGCTGGCGCAATTGGTCGGCTACACGGTGTCGAAATTCCTTGGCATCAAATTCGTCTCGGAAGCGACGGCAGGTCGGCGCGTGCTGATGGTGATGGGCCTCATCGGCACGGCGGAAGTGGCATTGTTGCTTTTCGCGCTCACTCCCCGGCCGTGGAACGCGGGCTGGCTTTTTCTCAACGGCCTGCCGCTGGGCATGGTGTGGGGGCTGATCTTCGCCTTTCTGGAAGGCCGGCGCGTGACGGAATTCATGGCGCTGGGCCTGAGCCTCAGCCTCATCTTCAGCAGCGGCTGGGTGAAGGCGGCCGGCCTGCACGTCATGCAGGATTGGGGCGTCCCGGAAACGTGGATGCCGGTGGTGACGGGCGCGCTTTTCCTGCCCCTGCTGCTGCTCGCGCTGTGGATGCTCGCCGTGCTGCCACCGCCCGATGCCTCGGACATCGCCGCGCGCACCCAACGCCAGCCAATGGACCGCCAGGCCCGGCACGCGTTCTTGCGCCGCTACTGGTTCGGGATCATCATGCTGGTGACGGGCTACATGGGACTAATGGCTTACCGCGACGTGCGCGACACCTTCCAGGTCGATATCCTCAAGGAACTCGGCGTCGCCACCAACGCGGGGCAATTGGCGGGCATTGAAACCAAGGTCGGCCTCGCGGTCATCATCGCGCTCGGTTTTTTCGCCCTCATCAAGAGCAACCGCCGCGCCTTCGCCGCGTGTTGTTATCTCATCGCCGCCGGCGGCCTGCTCACCGGCGTGGTCACGTCGATGCTGCACGCGGGCCGGCTCAGCCCGCAGGCGTGGATGACGCTCACGGGCATCGGTCTCTACGCCGCCTTCGTGCCGTATCAGGCGATCCTCTTCGAGCGCCTGCTCGCCAATCTCCGCGTCGTGGGCACCGCGGCCTTCCTCATCGCCATTTCCGACAGCTACGGCTATCTCTCGACCATCTCGCTGTATTTCTACAAAGTCTTCGGCGCGGCCCAAGTCTCCTGGGTCGAAATCATCTCAAAATGCGGCTACGTCGTGAGCGGGCTCGTCCCCGTGACGGCACTGGCGGCGCTGGTGGCATTTTCGCGGCGGCCGGTCGAAGCCCCCGTGCCCACGGTGGCCGATCCCGCCCGTCGCGCCGGCGTGTGATGATCACCCCAACTCGTCCGCCAGCAGCCGCGCGACGAAACGCGGCACTTCCTCGCTGGCCGGACCGAGCAGTCGGTGGCGGAAAAAAGACGACGCGGCGGTGGCGGCATTGTTGATTTCCCACGTGGCCGCGCCGCCCATCGCCGCCTGCCGCACGAAGCCGGCGGCGGGATACACGTGCCCCGAAGTGCCGATAGCCGCGAAGAGATCGGCGCGGGCCAACGCGCTTTCGATGGTGTCCATCTCCAGCGGCATTTCCCCGAACCACACGATATGCGGACGCAGCCCGCCCGCGCGGCCACACGCCGGGCAGACGGTGGCTTCGTCCAAATCGCGGTCCCATTCCAGAATCGCGCCACACGCCTCGCAGCGGATTTTCAGCAATTCGCCGTGCATGTGCAGCACCTGCGGACTGCCGCCGCGTTCGTGGAGATTGTCGATGTTTTGCGTGACCAGCGTGACGCGACCGGCGAATTCGCGCTGGAGCCGGGCGAGGGCGCGATGGGCCGGGTTCGGCTCGACGCTCAAGAGCGCGGCGCGGCGGAGATTGTAGAAGTGATGCACCAGCTCCGGCTGGCGCGCGAAGGCTTCGGGCGTGGCCACGTCTTCCACGCGATGGCCTTCCCACAGGCCGTCGGCGTCGCGGAAGGTGGGCAGGCCGGACTCGGCGGAAATCCCGGCGCCGGTGAGGATGACGATTTCGCGGAAGGCGGACATACGACCGCCACTTTCCCCCGCCCCGCATGTGGGGCAAGCCTTCCCGACGCGTCACCGTCTTTCTGCAAGGCTGGTTCCGTAATGCTTGCGCGAATCGCCGCCACCGCCCACAGTCCGCGCCCGCCTGACTCCGTTATGCCGAAGCACACTCCGATCCGCCCCTTCAAGAAACTGCTCGTCGCCAACCGCTCCGAAATCGCCATTCGCATCATGCGCGCGGCGACCGAGTTGGGCATCCGCACCGTGGCGATTTACGCGCGTGAAGACCGCTTTTGCCCGCACCGGTTCAAGGCCGACGAGGCCTACGAGTTGGACCACAGCAAGGGAGCGCTCGGCGCGTATCTCGACATCCCCGGCATCGTCGCCTTGGCCAAGGAAAAAGGCGTGGACGCCATTCATCCGGGCTACGGCTTCTTGTCGGAGAACCCGCAATTCGCCCAGGCCTGCGCCGAAGCGGGCATCGTGTTCATCGGCCCGGACGCCACCATCCTCGACATGATGGGCGACAAGACCGCCGCGCGGAATATCGCGAGAAAGCTCAACGTGCCCGTGCTCGAAGGCACCGACAAGCCGGTCAGCGACCGCAAAAAAGCGCTCACCATCGCGAAGAAGATCGGCTTCCCGCTCATCATCAAGGCGGCCTTCGGCGGCGGCGGACGCGGGATGCGCGTGGTGCGCGAGGAAAAGGATCTGGAGCCGCTGCTCGACGAAGCGCAGACGGAAGCCGAGCGTGCTTTCGGCAATGGCGCGGTGTTCCTGGAGCGCTTCGTCGGCCAGGCCAAGCACATCGAAGTGCAGATTCTCGCCGACCAGCACGGCAGCGTTCTCCACCTGCACGAACGCGATTGCTCCGTGCAACGCCGCCACCAGAAGGTCATCGAACAAGCGCCCAGCTACGGCGTGCGCCAGGAGATCATCGACGGCCTGTGCGACGCCTCGCTCAAGCTCGCCCGCGAGGTTGGCTACACCCACGCCGGCACGGTGGAATTCCTCGTCGATCACGAAACCGGCGACTGGTTCTTCATCGAAATGAACCCGCGCATCCAGGTCGAGCACACGGTGACGGAGCAGATCACCAGCATCGACATCGTGCGCAGCCAGATCCTCATCGCGCAAGGCCACCGGCTGCACGAGGAGCCGCTCGCCCTGCCCGCGCAGGAGCACGTCGCCAAACACGGCTACGCCATCCAGTGCCGCATCACCACCGAGGATCCCGAGAACAACTTCACGCCCGATTTCGGCAAGATCCTCACCTATCGCAGCCCCGGCGGATTCGGCGTGCGGCTCGACGGCGCGCTCGGCGCGACCAATGCGGTCATCACGCCGTATTACGATTCCATGCTGGTGAAGTTCACCGTCTATGGCGGCACCTTCGAGCAGGCGCTCGACCGCATGGACCGCGGCCTGCGCGAATTCCGCATCCGCGGGGTGAAGACCAACATCCCCTTCCTCAGCAACGTGGTGCATCACCCCGATTTCCGCAACGGCACGGCCACCACGCGGTTCATCGACAATCATCCGAAACTGCTGGAATTCATCCCGCGCAAGGACCGCGCCACCAAGCTGCTCAGCTATCTCGCCGACACCATCGTCAACGGCAACCCCTTCGCCAAAGGCCACAAGCCCGCGAAGCCCTTCACCGACGCCCCGCTGCCGCCCTCCGCGCTGCATCATCCCCCGCCCCCGCTCTCGCCCGGCACCAAGGATCTGCTGACCCAGCTCGGCCCGGAAAAATTCTGCCGCGAATGGGTCGCCAAACAAAAGCGCCTGCTCCTCACCGACACCACGATGCGCGACGCCCACCAGTCGCTGCTCGCCACGCGCATGCGCGGGTTCGACATGCTGGCCGTGGCCGGCGCGGTGGCGCAACGCGCTCCGCAATTGTTCTCGCTGGAAATGTGGGGCGGCGCGACCTTCGACGTGGCGATGCGTTTCCTGCGCGAGGACCCGTGGCAGCGGCTGCGCGCCATCCGCGCCCGCGTGCCCAATATCCTGCTGCAAATGCTCTTCCGCGGCAGCAACGCGGTGGGTTACACCAATTACCCCGACAACGTCGTGCGCGGCTTCATCAAGCACGCCGCCGCCAACGGGATGGATCTTTTCCGCATTTTCGACAGCCTCAATTACCTGCCCAACCTCAAGGTCGCGATGGAGGCCGTGCGCGAGGATACGCAGGCCATCTGCGAAGGCTCGCTGTGTTACACCGGCAACATCCTCGATCCGAAGCGCGACAAATACGACCTCGCCTATTACGTGCGGCTGGGCAAGGAACTGGAAAAAATGGGCGCGCACCTGCTGTGCATCAAGGACATGGCCGGCCTCGTCCGCCCGCCCGCCGCGAAGAAGCTCGTCAAGGCGCTCAAGGAGGAAGTCGGCCTGCCCGTGCATTTTCACACCCACGACACCAGCGGACTCAATGCCGCCAGTTTGCTCGAAGCCTCGGCGGGCGGGGTGGACATCGTGGACGCCGCGCTCTCCAGCCTCAGCGGCGGCACCAGCCAGCCGAATCTCAACAGCCTCGTCGCCGCGCTCCAGCACACCCCGCGCGACACCGGACTCGAACTCGACGCCTTGCAGGAATTCAGCGACTACTGGGCCGCCGTGCGCGCGTTTTACAAACCCTTCGACACCGCCGAACCCTACGGCACCGCCGAAGTCTATCTCCACGAGATGCCCGGCGGCCAATACACTAATCTCAAGGAGCAGGCCACCGGCATGGGCCTCGGTCACCGCTGGCCGGAAATCGCCAATGCCTACGCCGAGGTCAACCATCTCTGCGGGGACATCGTCAAAGTCACGCCCAGCAGCAAAGTGGTCGGCGACCTCGCCATCGAATGCGTCGCGCGCGGCATCCAACCCGCGGAAATCTTCGCCCTCACCGGCGCGAAGTGGAGCCAGGACGTGACGAGCATGTTCCAAGGCTGGCTCGGCGAACCCTTCTACGGCATGGAAAAAGCCAAGGCCGCCGATTCGCGCAAAAAATGGAACAAGCTCGCCGACGCCATCGTCGGCAAGGACAGTCCGCGTATCAAAGGCCGCCCCGGCGTCCACGCCGCCAAGATCGATCTCGCCCAAGTGCGCCAGGAACTGAAAAAGAAGCTCGGCGCGGAGCCCAGCGAGGACGACCTCTGGAGCTACCTCATGTATCCCGAGGTGTTTTTGAAGTTCGCCGACTTCCGCCACAGTTACGGCGATATCAGTGTGCTGCCGACGCCCGCCTATTATTACGGCCTCCAGCAGAACGAGGAAATCCACGTCGGCCTGGAGGAAGGCAAAATGCTCTTCGTGACCCTGCTCAACCTCACGGAGCCGGACACCCACGGCCACCGCACCGTCATCTTCGAACTCAACGGCTACCCGCGTCACACCACCGTGCTCGACCGGAGCCTCGCGCGGGCCATCGTCAGCAAGCCCAAGGCCGATCCCGCCGACCCCACGCATGTCGGCGCGCCCATGCCCGGCATGGTGGCCAGCATCGCGGTCAATCCCGGCCAGCAGGTGAAGGAAGGCGAAACCCTGCTCACCCTCGAAGCCATGAAGATGTTCGCCGCCATCACCGCCCCCCGCGCCGGCGTGGTGGAGGAGGTCGGCGTCAAGGTCGGTGACAGCGTGGAAGCCAAGGATTTGCTGGCGCGGCTGGCGACGTGAGCCGCGCGGCCGGCGCGACACCGCTTTGCCCGCACCTTCCCAAAACCAAAACGACGTGGTGCTGCCCGGCAGGCATGATGATTGCGTGCGTCAAAAAGACCTCGTAGTATTTCCTTCGACTCTCCCCCTTGGGCGCGTTTCATGAAATCATCGCTGTTGGTCCTTCTCATCCTGCTGGGCGGCTTGTCCCCCGTCTCTTCGCAACTCGTGCTGACAGAGTTTCTGGCCGGCAACGATTCGGGTCTCAAGGACGCGGATAACGAGTTTTCGGACTGGATCGAAATCCACAACCCCACCGCCACGGCCGTCAATCTGGCCCACTGGGCGCTGACCGACAATACCTCGGACCTCAACAAATGGCGCTTCCCCACGGTGTCGTTGCCGGCGGGCGGTTATCTGGTGGTATTTGCTTCGGACAAAAACCGCACGGATCCCGAAGGAGAACTGCACACCAATTTCAAACTCGGCGCCACGGGCGAATACCTCGGGCTCGTCACGCCGGACGGGGCGGTGGCCTCGGCCTACGATCCGGCCTTTCCGCAACAATTGCCCGATGTTTCCTATGGTCTGGCCGTCGATGAAGCGGGCGCTTACACGACCGCGGCCCGTTATTTCACGACGCCCACACCGGGCGCGGCCAATGGCACCGGCGCCGGCGATCTCGGCCCGCTCCTCACCACGCCCGCGCACACGCCCTTCCGCCCCGCGCCGGGAGAGCCACTCACGGTGACGATCCGCGTAGCTCCGGCGCTGGCCGCTGTAAGCACCGTGACGCTGCACTGGGTGGTGATGTTCCCCAACGCCGCCAATCCCGTGCAGCAACTCCCCCTGCGCGATGACGGCCTGGAGGGCGACGCC